>CAXYKR010000293.1:0-5202 GCA_964277815.1 uncultured Mucilaginibacter sp.
GTATTTAGCTACCGCAGTGGCATAGCGGTTAAGAATTACTAACAGTTCGGCACGTTTAGGATGATTGACGGGCATTTGGTCTAACACATCAACCAGCGCCATGCCAAACCAACCCATGGCACGACCCCAAAAGTTTGGCGAAAGGCCGGTTTCTTTATTCGCCCAGCGCTCCTGCTTGCTTTGGTCCCAGGCATGATATAGTAACCCGGTTTTAGGGTCGCGGGCATGGCGTTCCATAAGTATAAACTGGCGGGCGATATCATTAAAGGCCGTATCTTCATGAAAAGTGCGGGCATATTCTGCATAAAATGGTTCGCCCATGTACAACCCATCCAGCCACATCTGGTTAGGGTAACGCTTTTTATGCCAGAAACCACCCTCGGGTATGCGTGGTTGCTTGCTTAACTGTGTGCGTAAGGTACTGGCCGCTTTATAATATTTTTCGTTATTGAGTACTTTGTACAACATCAACACGGTGCGGCCATCCAGTATATTGTCGATGTTGTAATCCTCCATTTTGTAGGTACGGATAGTACCATCAGGCATCACATACTTATCAACGGTGTTCTGCAAAAACTGGAAGTATTTTTTCTCGCCGGTTTGTAGCCAAACGTTTTCAATACCTTTCCAAACTACACCCTGCTCATAAGTCCAGTGGCCGGTAGTAACGGTATCGCTCCACTTGGTCATGGCGGTTTGTGCCATGCGCTGCGACCATGGCTGGGTTTGCGCCTGCACTACGGCAGCACCGGCACCCAACAGTACACAACATGCCAAAATACTTCTCTTAAAAAGTTCTTTATATCTCATAAAACTGTTTTAAATAGTGGTGGTAAGACTGTAAAACTTACCCGAGGTTTATGGTTATGTACCGGCTACACTAAGCACCGGTACAATTGTACTTACATTTTAAAGATTTTATACCCTTACTGCCCTTAAAAATTTATGCAAACGTTCCCAAAGGGGCATCCGGGTTTCAGGCTGTTAACACGGCAGTAAGCCGTTAATCAAAGCCGTCATAAAACAATTATCTGGCACCATCAGGTTGCCAGTTATCTTTACCGGCCAGTATATTTTTAACAGTGTATTGCTTAGCTTCAGCCGGGGTTAACTGTTTAGACCAGCTTACCCGCTCGCCGGTTTTTGCACCCGGTCCGGTATTTTTATACTCGGCGTAATAGGTTGTTTTTTCTTTGTCCGGAAACATGGCATCGCCTTTCCAGGGGTTCCAGCCTTGCGGAACAATGTGGCTGCCCATTTCGGTATTGATAAACACCGTTTTGGCATAAGGCCGCCACGGCCGGCCTAAAAACACTTTAGTAGCTGCGCTATCGGCAATCAGTTTACAGTTGAGTAGCACAAATCCAAACGCCTGCCCCTGCGGTGTTGCTGCTGCTGTAATATAAGAGTTAAGCAAGCTTTTAATGGTGCAACGGTTGAACACTACCGTAGCTTCGCCGAATAAAAAATCGGTTGTGCCTTCAATATAACAATCTTCGTACAACTGACGGCTGTTACCGGTAGCCGCATACAAGGTATCCTGGTTACCCAATAACCGGCATTTTCTGATTATGCAGCGGTCGCCTTCTACGTGCAGGGCCACCGCCTGCCCTACCCGGCCGGCTGCATTTTCGATAGTAAGATTTTCAGCCACAAAATCATTGCCTTGTACCAGTACGGTATACGAGGTGTAAGTGCTCATTTTGGCATTCCCAAAAGCATCCTTTCCGACTGGAACTGCCTTGCCCGAATAGTCACTGTTAGTAATGATGGTATTTTCGGCGCTCTCGCCAATTAATGAAATTTTAGTTTTCCAGCTTGGGATTACCAGCTTTTCATGATAAATGCCCTTTTTAATATGGATAGTTACCCGCCACTGACCCAAATCGCGCACTGCATTTACAGCTTCCTGAATAGTTTTATAATTGCCGCTGCCATCCTGCGCTACGGTCAGTTCTTTAGGCCGGGTTCCTTCCTGAGCAAACAGGCTAACCGAAAGCATCAAGCCAATGATTAAAGAGCACAGCTTTTTCATACAGCAGCTTATTTAGATACGGTTAGCACTTTACTGTCGGCACCGGATTTAAATTCGGTTTGTTTCGCAGCTTTTGATAAATCTGAATGCAGCACCTGGATATTACCGGTACGCTTACCGCCAATGCTAAACAGCAATTTAGTATCAGCGCCGTAACGCAGGTTGTCAAATTTCACGTCGTTGCTGTTGCGGATAGTAATTAACGGATTAGAGTTGATGCTTTCTACAAACACATTCTTCAGGCTGATGCCTTTGCCTTCAATTATCTCGATGCCGTTTTTAGTTTTCAGGTTGATGTTATCGAGATTAATGTTTTTGATACTCATTTCGGGCAAACCGCGGATGAGTAATCCCCTATCGGCACCATTGCAGGCCACGTTGCTTACATAAAAATCGCGGAATTGCGGTGTGGCTTCGGTTACCGGCGGCAAAGCTACATCGGTTACCGACTCGTCATCGGTTGGCGACTTGCCGGTGTAATACATATCGAACAAAATAGCACTGGTTACAATATCTTTCATGGCGATGTTCTTGATGTAGATTTTCTCAACCACACCACCACGGCCACGGGTGGTTTTAAAACGCAGACCGATATCGGTACCCATAAACGTACAGTCTGACACAAAGATATTGCGAGCACCACCCGACATTTCGCTGCCTATTACAAAGCCGCCATGCCCGCGGTAAACGATACTGTTTTTTACCACCATGTTTTCGGTAGGCATACCACGCTTACGGCCTTCTTCATCCCGTCCGGATTTCACACAAATTCCGTCATCGCCGGCATCAAACGTACTGTTATCAATCATTACGTTTTTGCACGATTCCACATCAATGGCATCGCCGTTCTGGGCATTCCAGGGGTTACGTACTTTAACACCCTGCAAGGTTAAATCCTGACACATCAATGTATGCAAACACCAGGCTGCCGAATTTTGGAAGGTGGTATTTTGCAGTAATATCTTTTTACAGCTGGTAAGCACCAGCATATTGGGCCTGAAAAAGTCTTTAAACTGTTCGTTAGCTGCTGCGCTCGACCCGGGCTCGATGTATCCGGCGCGTGGTGTTTTGATAGCTTTGGCATAACTTTCGGACGGATACCAAGAGCGGCCATTTTCACTGATTACGCCTCCCGAGGCCACTTTGCGTTTCCATTCTTCTTCTGTCAGACGGTCTTTGCCAATGGCACGCCAAACCTCGCCGTTACCGTCGATTACGCCCTCGCCGGTAATACCAATATTTACTAAACCGGTACCCGAAATAGGCGACTCGTTACGGTAAGCCGCGTGCCCCTCCCAGTTGCCTTCAATCAGTTTGTACTGGCTTTTATCGGCCGTAAACTGCAAAAGCGCAGCACGGCTTACGTGCAGGTTTACATTGTTTTTTAGTTTGATTGGCCCTGTAAGCCATAAGCCACTGGGCACCAATACTACACCACCACCTTTGGCGCTACACGCCGCGATAGCATTGTTGATACTTGCCGTATTAAGGGTTATCCCATCGGGCTTGGCACCGTATTTTATAATGTTAAAGGTGTCTTTTTTAAATACCGGCAAGGCTGCTTTAGGCAGGTTTTTCCAGGAATAAGACAGGCTTTGAGCCGATGCCGGTACCAAGGCACCTAACAGTAAGCAGGTAGCCAACGCGGCTTGTTTAATATGGAACATCAGGTTTATATTAAGAAATTTTATCAAAATAATTGGTTATGACTACACCAATGCTATCTCATCTTAGCCAAACATTGGCATAAGTTATCACGTTTGGGCTTTGGTGATATGCCCCGCAAGTTCAAGATTTAACTCCTGCAAACTTTGCAATACCAGTTCGGCCATGCGACGCGCACCTAATTCACTGAAATGGGTATCGTCCTGGTTGCCTTTGGGATAATGCGGGTTTTCGCCCGGCTCTAAGTGGTTGTACAAAAACTTAGAACTTTCGGGGCCAAGATTTTGCAACAGGGCCTGGCTTTTGGCATCCAGGTCTATCAGCGGCACATTGGCCTGTTTAGCCACATCGCGTACAATTTGGGCATAAACGGCGTGGGTTTGCACTACATGGCCGGTACTGTCAAATTTACGGCGGGCCACCGGGGTAATTAAAACAGGGATAGCCTGTTTGCTTTTAGCTGCGGTAATAAACAGGTTCAGATTTTTACGAAACTCATCCTCCGTAGTAAAGCTCTTTTTGGTTGGCACCTCGTCGTTATGCCCAAACTGAATCAAGAGGTAATCGCCTGCCTTAATACCTTCGGCTACTGGCTTCCACAAACCTTCAGTGATGAAAGTGCGGGTACTTCGCCCATTTTTGGCGCGGTTATCAACCGTAATGGTGGTATCAAAATAACTGGCAAAGGGCATGCCCCAACCCGTTTCGGGATAGGCCTTCTTTTCTTTGATAGCCATGGTAGAGTCGCCAATCATGTAAACGGTAACCTGGCGTGGGGCCGGTTTAAATGCCATTAAAGCCAAAAACAGAATCAATAAAGAATTTCGGAACATAGCAGACTAATGGAGTGCAGAATTTTGAGTGCGATTAAAATGCTTGCTATTTACTACAAAAACAGCTTTAATAAAATAAGGAGCAAAGCTTTAATGGCTTTACTCCTTAAAATGTTACAGTTAATAACCAGGGTTTTGTTTAAGCCTGCCGCCGTAAGTATCTAAGATAGCGGTAGTGTAAGGGAATAACTCGCTCTTGTTTGGTGTAAAGAAACGGGCTATACCATCCTGCAAAGGCAGGTTATCTATTGAGGCACCTGATATAGCACCTGTTGATGATACCGAGAATATCAGATGCTGGCGCCAGTCGGTACGGGTCCAGCCGGTGGTTGGCGACGGAACAGCCGTGGTAGTGAAAGGATTGGCAGCAAAGTACTGAATCTCCTCGCCGTTATTCTTCCAGTAAATGTATTGCGGCACGTTGGCGTACTGGCCAACAAAATCCCTGATTTGGGCAATTTTTAAACGGGCTTCGGCAATTTTCGTTCCTAACAGGTTCCAGCGTATCAGGTCATACTTGCGGATACCCTCACCGCCAAACTCCAGGTAGCGCTCGTTTACAATCGCATCAAAAAAGCCGGCCTTGTCGCTCGGTGTGGTACCAATGGCTGTTTCATTGCCTTTGAATGCTCTTTTACGCACTTCTTCAAAAGCAGCCTTAGCCTCGGC
>CAXYKR010000294.1:0-3738 GCA_964277815.1 uncultured Mucilaginibacter sp.
CGTCTACCAATTTCGCCACCTGGGCATTTGTATCAGTAAATAAAGTTGACGAGCAAATTTATCTCCCGAAAATAAAATAGCACTTGGTGAAAAGTGCTATCTAAAAATTATAACTTAAAAACTTTCGACTTTAAGTGGTGTGCCCAGGGAGAGACTCGAACTCTCAAGAGACAATTCTCAACGGCTTCTGAGACCGCAACGTTTACCAATTTCGCCACCTGGGCTGATTTATATCAGTTTATTGACTTTGGTTTGTATTAAACCTTTGTAATAACCTACAATCAGTATTGAGGCTGCAAATATAGAAGTTTAAATCAAACGGTATAAAAATAAATAATAAAAAAATCATCTTTTGATATACTGCTGTTTACCTGATACATTAGAGCATCAATTTTAAATTATGAGAACTAAACTAAGTTTTTTGTGGCTGATAGCGGCCCTGTTATTTGTAGTCAATGCTGATGCACAAACCGCTGATGCCATTTTAGGTAAGTGGATTAATCCGAGCGGAGAGGGGCAGATACAGATTTATAAAAAGGGTAACTTGTATTTTGGCAAACTGGCCTGGATTAAAGAGCCTGAAGACCCGGCTACCGGAAAGCCCAAGGTAGATATCAATAATCCGGACAAAAGCCTGCAATCGCGCCCAATCTTAGGTTTAGAGTTGTTGAAGAACTTTAAGTTTGATGGTGACGACGTGTACGAAGGCGGTACCATTTACGACCCTAAAAGCGGTAAAACTTACAGCTGCAAAATGACGCTGAGCGGTAATAAACTCAAAATCCGTGGCTTTATCGGTATATCTTTGTTAGGCCGTTCAGAGGTTTGGACGCGGGTTAAATAGTATTTACGATGAAATTTTTTTCAGTACTACTCGGGCTGTCATTGTTGGTAAAAGCCACCAGCGCTCAACCGGTCCGGATTGTGGAGCAAGACAAACCCACCAGTATACGCGGACTATCCGTAGTGAATAATCAGGTAGCCTGGGTGAGCGGGAGTAAGGGGCATGTAGGCATTAGCACCAACGGAGGGCAAACCTGGGTGTGGCGACAAGTGCCCGGTTTTGAGCAAAGTGACTTTAGAGACATAGAAGCTTTTTCGGCAACAGAAGCCATCATCATGAGCTCGGGTACACCCGCCGTTATTTTAAAAACTACTGATGCTGGCAAAAGCTGGAAGATTTGCTATCGCAACGACGATAAAGCCTACTTTTTAGACGGCATGGACTTTTATAATGCCAGTCGTGGTTTAGTGATGGGCGACCCGATTAACGGAAAGTTTTTGTTGTTAGAAACTAAAGATGCTGGTACAACCTGGCAGGAGGTAAGCACCGCCCCCGCTGCCATAAAAGAAGAAGCTGCCTTTGCGGCAAGCGGCACCTCAATTATCATCAATAAAGCTAACCAGCAGGTTATGATGGTAACTGGCGGGCCGGTATCGCGCTTGCTTACAAGTCGTGATTTAAAAAGCTGGAATGCCCAGGCTTTACCTATAGCACAAGGTTTAAACACCAAAGGCAGTTTTTCGGTTGCCGAAGGAGGAGGGCGTACAGTTATTGTAGGCGGTGATTACGTGAAAAACAAAAAAACAGATTCGGTAGCGTGTTCTCCAAGCGGCAAGCAAGGCGCATCGGGTTTTCAGTTAGCTAAACAAATGCCCGGCGGTTTCCAATCAGGAGTAGCCTATTTAGGTAAAGCTACATTTTTAGCAACGGGCACCTCGGGTACTAATATGAGCAAAGATGGCGGACAAACCTGGACGTTGATTGACCCAACTAGTTTTAACGCCTGCCAGCAAGCACGCCACGGTAACTTGGTGATTTTGGCCGGAGATAAGGGCAAAATTGCTATTTTTGAAAACCAGTAGCCTGACAATAAAGCTGTTAATATAAAGATTGAAAATAATTAAAATTAGTGCTTGCACACAATGTGAATTAACTCTATATTTGCACCACTTTAACGGAAACGGTTAAATGTTTCGGTTACTTAAGTGATGATTCCGTAGCTCAGCTGGTAGAGCATTACACTTTTAATGTAGTGGTCCTGGGTTCGAATCCCAGCGGGATCACAAAATAAAAGCCTTCAACGCATATCAAAGGCTTCTTATTTTGAAACTCCATCCATCAGGATAGGGTAAATAGAAAAAAAATCAGTTGCCAGGATTGATTTAAGATATGCAAAACATGATTCCGTAGCTCAGCTGGTAGAGCATTACACTTTTAATGTAGTGGTCCTGGGTTCGAATCCCAGCGGGATCACAAGACCAATACAAAACAGCCTTTTCGATATCGGGAAGGCTGTTTTTATGTTTCGCCAATTTTTAGTTTTCAGGATAAGGGGCTCAGTTTGGGACGTTGTAGATCAGTCCAAAAAGTGGGAATAGGAAAAGTTGGTTTATTTGCATTAAAATATAGACACACACATCAATTTATCCAACGGCTAAAATACCCTAATCCACTTAATTTTACCTGCAAGTATACTGAAATACTTAAAATTCACCGATGTCCGTTTATCATAGAGCGGAGAGCTCAAAATTTATTTGGAGAAATAGAATATAATGCCGATGTGCTATGAAGTGAAGCAGCTGAAATGGAAAAGTTTTTTGCCGGATACGTCCATTCAAGATTTCCCCATCAGAAAGTATAAGTTGACTTTGTATATTAAGCGTTGCAGATGGGAGATAAAGGCAATCGGAAAATCATCACCCAGGACTGATTTATTTTGATATTAACCCGATCAGTTATTAACTGTTAAGCCGCTTGTGTACGATTGAAGATAAACTGTTGCAGCAATAGTACAAAGATCATCTGAGCGACTTTCTCAGTTGGACCCAGATAGAGTATGCCATCAATGGATGCTGTCGGCTGATTACGTCGGCTCACGTCTAAGCGTTGATAAGACAGCGCTTAGTAATGGCGTGTTACGCGCATATAATTACTAATAAAGCGGTCAAAAGCGACAAAAGCTATCGTAGCGATGCCCAAGGTAAGTAGACAGAGCAGATCATGGTGGCGCTGTGGGGTATCTTTTTACAGAGGAGAAACCAAGTCAGAGAAGTGGCAATGGATAGGCAGCCAACCGGACGAAGATTATACGCTACTGTTTAAGCAATGATTATATGGATATCGATAGTTTTCATTTAAAGAAGCTATCTTAAAATACAGTGCATAGAGCATGAATGAAGCCATTGAAGCAGGAAACCTAAGCAGCCCAAAAAGTAAACAAAGCTATTATCCTTAAATGCACTCTAACGGAGATAAGCTCGAGGGCTTTTGGCCCGTAGCCGCTATCTGCTCTGCACACATCACAGTAAATTGAATCTGTGGCAGAAGCAAAGGACTGACTTGATATTCAGTGAGTACCCGCAATTAAGAAAGGCTAACCAGTTATCTTTGTCCACCAGGCTGCATCTTACTCCTAAGCAAAAACAAACACAGCAGGCTTTCAAAGCACTAGCCATCTGACACAATGAGGTAGAGTCATCTGTTATTGAAGTTTTTAAGACTGTAATCACATTGTATAGGCATACTACAAAATAAATTTCAACTTTTTTGATAATTCGAGACACCAGCGTCTCAGTTGAAATTTTTTTATGCCAAGATTAAGGCTTTTAGTTGGACAAGATTAGGGATAGACGGGAAAACACCCTTTTCCCGCCTATCCTGAGAAATGAGCCCGAATACAAAATAAACACACACTTTTACTGACAAGATTTTTAGTATTCCAATATGTCCTATCT
>CAXYKR010000295.1:0-30556 GCA_964277815.1 uncultured Mucilaginibacter sp.
GGTGGTACACGTTTTGGCCGTTTTTCGGGTGGTGGCGAGCCGCGCAGCCTCGAAGAAAAAATTGAGGATGTTGGTGCCATCCATGCGCTGAACAAATCAAGTAATTCTATTTCATTACATATTCCCTGGGATATTCCTTCAAATGCAGATGCGATTAAGGCAGTAGCGGCGCAGCATGGCCTGCGTTTCGATGCAGTAAACTCCAATACCTTCCAGGATCAGAAAGACCAGCAGTTAAGCTACAAATACGGTTCGTTGCATCATGCTGATAAAGCGGTGCGCAAACAAGCTGTTGAGCATAACATCGAAGTAATTAAATACGGCGTAGAGTTAGGCTCTAACGCCCTTTCGGTGTGGTTGGCCGACGGCTCAAACTTTCCTGGTCAGTTAAACTTCCGTACCGCTTTCCAAAACACTTTAGAGAGCTTGCAGGAAATTTATGCTGCCTTACCTGATGATTGGAAAGTTTGGGTAGAGTATAAACCATACGAGCCAAACTTCTACTCAACTACCATCGGCGATTGGGGACAATCTTTATTGTTAGCTAATAAATTAGGCCCTAAAGCTTCTACATTGGTTGATTTAGGTCACCACTTGCCGAATACCAATATTGAGCAAATCGTATCGTTATTATTAATGGAAGGCAAGTTAGCCGGTTTCCACTTTAACGATTCTAAATACGGTGATGATGATTTGACAGTGGGTAGTATTAACCCATACCAGTTGTTCCTGATTTTTAACGAACTGGTAGAAGGTATGGATTCCCGCGGCATGACTCATGCAACCGATATTGGCTGGATGATTGATGCGTCGCACAACCTGAAAGACCCGATTGAAGATTTATTGCAGTCGGTAGAAGCTATCAAGATTGCTTATGCACAGGCTTTACTGGTAGATACTGCTGCTTTAAAAGAAGCGCAGGCTGCTAACGATGCCGTTGCTGCACAAGAGATTTTGCAAACTGCTTACCGTACGGATGTACGTCCGTTGGTAGCCGAGGCCCGTTTACGCGAGGGTGGTGCATTAAGCCCGCTTTCGGCTTACCGCAGCCTGGATGTACGTAAGAACTTAATTAAAGAGCGTGGCGAAAAAACAGTAGCTACAGGATTATAAAACATGACGCCAACACCCGTAATAGCAGTATTTGATGTAGGCAAGACCAACAAAAAATTGTTCTTGTTTAACGAAGACTATAAAATTGTTTACGAAAAGTCGGCCCGTTTTAATGAGACGGCTGACGAGGATGGCGACCCCTGCGAAAATATTGATAGTTTACGGCTTTCGGTGTTCGACTCGCTGCGCGAAATTTTCAGGCGCCCTGAGTTTGATATTAAGGCCGTAAACTTTTCATCTTATGGTGCCAGCTTTGTATACCTGGATGAGTATGGCGCACCATTAACACCGTTATACAATTATTTAAAAGCTTTCCCCGAGGATTTACATCAGCAGTTTTACAGCACTTACGGTGGCGAAGCCACAGTAGCGCGGCAAACCGCTTCTCCGGTTTTAGGTAACCTGAACTCGGGCATGCAACTGTACCGTTTAAAGTTTCAGAAACCTGATATTTTTGAACGCATTAAGTATGCGTTGCATTTGCCGCAGTATCTAAGCTATTTAATCAGCGGTCAGGCTTTTACCGATTTAACCAGCATTGGTTGCCATACCAGCTTGTGGGATTTTGAAAAGAACGATTACCACGACTGGGTGAAAAAAGAAGGACTGGCCGAAAAGTTAGCGCCTATCCGTAATGCCGACGAGGTTTTGCCCGCCGAGTTTCCGGGTAATAATTACAGTGTAGGTATTGGTTTGCACGATAGTTCGGCAGCCTTAATACCGTACCTGGTAAGTTTTACCGAGCCTTTTGTGCTGCTATCCACCGGTACCTGGACCATTACGCTTAATCCGTTTGATAATTCGCCTTTAACAGACGAAGAACTGAAAAACGATTGTCTGAAATTTATCCAGTATAAAGGTCAGCCGGTAAAAGCTTCGCGTTTATTTGCCGGATATGAGTATGAGCAGCAGGTTAAACGCATTGCAGCTCACTTTAACCAAAACATTGCCCACTATCGCACCATCAGATATGATGCTGATTTAGCTACCCAATTGCTGGCTAAAGAAACTACTAAGATATCGGGTGCTACCAGTTTAAAAGCTTCCGTATTCGGCCAACGCGATTTGAGCGATTTTGCCAACGATGTCGAGGCATACCATCGCCTGATGCTAGATATTGTAGACCAGCAAAAAATTTCGACAGGATATGTGCTGAAAGACGGTACCGTAAAGCGTATTTTTGTGGACGGAGGCTTTAGTAAAAACTCGGTGTATATGCATATGCTGGCTAACGCTTTCCCTAATGTGGAGGTTTTTGCAGCCTCTATGGCGCAAGCCACGGCAGTAGGCGCGGCTTTAGCTATTCATCACGCCTGGAACACCAAGCCTTTACCTCACGATTTGCTGGAGCTGAAATATTATTCGGCTACACATACATTAACTACTTAAAAAATTATAACACAGGAGCAAAAGATGCGTGTAGGGTTATTTGTACCATGTTATGTTGACCAGTTTTATCCCGGTGCAGCCATTGCCACTTTGCAATTGCTCGAAAAACTGGGAATAGAAGTGGTATATCCTAAAAATCAGACCTGCTGCGGGCAGCCTATGGCCAACTCCGGCTTTGAGCATTTAACCGGCGGCTGTAACAGGTTGTTCATTGATAATTTTTCGGGGTTCGATTATATCGTGTCGCCGTCGGGAAGCTGCGTATTGCACATCCGCGAGCATTTGCACGATGACAAGCGCCCCGAACAGGCTAAAGAAATCAGCCATAAAGTTTGGGAATTAACCTCGTTTTTGACAGACGTGCTTAAGGTAGATAGTTTGCCGGCACGCTTTCCGCATAAGGTAGGCGTTCATCAAAGTTGCCACGGTCAGCGGGGGTTACATTTAAGCTCGATGACCGAGCTGGTTGCTCCAAGCTTTTCCAAGCCGGGTTCTTTGCTCAACATGGTGAAAGACCTGGAACTAATTGAGTTAGAACGTAAAGACGAATGTTGCGGCTTTGGCGGTACATTTTGTGTGGTTGAAGAAGCGGTGTCGTCTAAAATGGGGAAAGACCGCGTAGCCGACCACTTGAAGCATGGTGCCGAGTACATTACCGGTGCCGACATGTCGTGCCTGATGCACATGGAAGGCATCTTAAAACGCCAGGGTAGTAAAGTAAAAGTGTTGCATATTGCTGAAATATTAAACGCAGAGTGAGATGGAAGTAGGGACTAAAGACCATGCCGAACTGGCCGAAATATTTAATAAAGACGAAGAGCGGGTTAACTGGCACGATGAAACCTTATGGTGGATACGCGCCAAGCGGGACAAAAGCGTTCACCAACTACCCGAGTGGGAAGCGTTGCGTGAGGCGGCTTCAAACATTAAATTCAATGTATTAAGCCATCTCAATATGTACCTGGAGCAGTTTGAGGCTGCTGCCAAGGCTCATGGCATCATCGTGCATTGGGCAGCCGATGCCAAAGAGCATAACGAAATTGTGCATGGCCTGCTTAAAGAAAATAAAGTTACCCAAATGGTAAAAAGTAAGTCAATGCTTACCGAAGAATGCCATTTGAACGAATACCTGGCCACCCACGGTATCGAGGTAATCGATTCTGATTTAGGAGAGCGCATTGTGCAGCTGGCCGGCGAACCGCCAAGCCATATTGTACTGCCTTGTATCCATAAAAAGAAAGAAGAAATAGGCGACTTGTTTCACATGTACCTGGGCACACCATCCAACATGGCCGACCCTCAATTTTTAACCGAGACAGCACGCGGCAGCCTGCGCGAAACTTTTTTGACTCGTAAGGTAGCCTTAACCGGTGTAAACTTTGCCATTGCCGAAACCGGAGAATTTGTAGTTTGCACTAACGAGGGTAACGCCGATATGGGCGCTCATTTGGCCGACGTACATATTGCCTGTATGGGTATTGAAAAACTGATTCCGAAGCGGGAGCATTTGGGTATCTTTTTGCGTTTGCTTACCCGCAGCGCTACCGGTCAGCCTATTACTACATATAGTAGTCATTTCAGCAAACCACGTGAAGGGCAGCAAATGCACCTGGTACTGGTAGATAACGGCCGGAGTGTGCAGTTAGGGCGTAAGGATTTCCGTAACTCCCTAAAATGCATCCGTTGCGGTGCCTGTATGAATACCTGCCCGGTATATCGCCGCAGCGGTGGGCATAGCTATCACACCGCCGTTGCCGGACCGATTGGTTCTATTCTGGCCCCCAACCTGGACATGAAAAAGTATGCCGATTTACCATTTGCTTCAACGCTATGCGGGTCGTGCTCTAACGTGTGCCCGGTTAAGATTGACATACACGACCAATTGTATAAATGGCGGCAGGTACTGGTGAAAGAAGGTTATGCACCAACCGGCAAAAAAATTGCCATGCAGGTCATGGCGACTACACTGGCTTCGCCAACGCTGTACCATGCCGCCGGTAAAATGGGCCGGGCCACCATCAAGTATGCCCCGTTTGCAGTAAATAACAAACTTAACGCCTGGTACAAAGAACGCGACATGCCAACCCCACCCAAAGAATCATTCGGCGAGTGGTACGCGAAGAACAAGAAGTAGATGTTAGAGCCAAGAAACAAGAGCCAAGAACCAAGATTTTAGAATATAGAGTCGATTAGAGTAAAGAGTATATAATCAAGAATACAGATGTTGAATACGAGAGTAGCATTACAGCTATCTACAGAACATACTGCGAGTAGCAGGATGTCTCGCTATCGCTCGACATGACAGAGGTGCTTTATTCACCCATTCACTCAATCTATCATTCGCTCATTGGCTCTTCAAATCACTCATTCAAAACTCACTCATTCACTCATTGATATATATGAGCAGCAGAGATAAAATATTAGCGGCGGTGGCACAGAATAAGCCGGAGGCGATGCCGCTGCCCAATATAGCGCCGTTTAAAGAAATTGGTTATACCGACGTGATCGGTCAGTACGAAGCCGTACTGACGGCTATTGGCGGCAAGGTGCACCGGGTAAACAATTGGGACGAGATTAAAACCATTGTGAAAGAAAAATACAACGCGCAAAATGTGCGGGTGTTAAGCCTGGTGCCCGAGCTGGACGATGTAGCCACATCGGCTTACGAAATCAACCCCGCAGCACATCACCTGGCCGACGTGGAACTGGCGCTTATTAAAGCACATTTTGGTGTGGCTGAGAACGGTTCGGTATGGGTGACCGAGGAGCTGTTAGGCCATCGTGCCGTGCCTTTTATTTGCCAGCATTTGGCTGCGGTAATCACCTCATCTAACCTGGTTGATACAATGCACCGTGCTTACATGCGTATAGGTTTAGAAACTTACGGCTGGGGAGCATTTATTGCCGGCCCGTCTAAAACTGCGGATATTGAACAGTCGCTGGTGTTAGGTGCCCACGGGCCGCGCAGTATGACCGTATTTGTTTTGCAGGATTAGCCGAGACAAAAATTATTAATGCTCAACCTGGGCATTGATGCAATATAAAAGCTATTCGAAAGTACTCCATTTAGGATTTTTGAATAGCTTTTGTTTTTGTCATGATTCGTAATGAAATTCCAAATTCAATCATTCAGCGTAGTGAATAAGCAAAACTTTTAAGGTTGATTGTTAGCTTGTATTACTCAGTTCTCAATATGCAGTATAGTTTTAGCCAGGTTTATCATGTGTTCGGTACCGGTGTATTTGCCATGCTCGTCGGATAGCTTTACCACCTCCGTCCATTCATCGTCCTGCGGCAGGGCTTCAGTCATCTTGATCACGATGTTCATCGGCGGCGGGCCAAAATCGTTAGTTAAATTAGTGCCGATGCCGAATGATAAGCCTATGCGGCCTTTGCAATGCTCGGCAATGCGGGCTACCTTGTCGTAATTTAAAGCATCCGAAAATATAATGGTTTTGCTGGCAGGGTCAATGCCCAGGCGCTGGTAATGCTGTATCACCTTGTCGGCAAACTGCAATGGGTCGCCGCTATCGTGCCGTACGCCGTCAAACAGTTTGGAAAACATTTTATCAAACTGCTTAAAAAATACATCCGTCGTATAAGTGTCCGAAAGGGCTATACCTAAATCGCCGCGGTAAACCTGAACCCAATGTTCAAGTCCCAGCGAGTTGGCCATTTTAAAACCGTATTTGGCCGCATGAAACATAAACCACTCGTGGGCATGGGTGCCAATGGGCTTGGTTTGGTATTGCATAGCCAGGTATACATTGCTGGTACCCACAAAAGTGCCGCTTCCATATAGCTGTAATGCGCTTACCACCAAATTATGGCAGGCATATGAATAGCGGCGGCGGGTGCCAAACTCGGCCACTTTTACACCCAGACTCTGATAGCGTTCTATCTTTTTGCGGGTGCAGTCTATAATTTCATCATCGCCGATACGCTGAGCGTGGGTGAGGTTGTAAAATAGCTCGCAGATGAGCGACATTACCGGCACCTCCCATAAAATGGTCCGGTACCACAAGCCTTCAATATGTACTTTCAACTCGGTGCCGTGTTGTTCAATGTGCACCTCCTGCGGATTGTACCGATAGCCCTCTAAAAAATCAAGATATAAAGGGTCAAGATAAGGGCAGGTCACCTGCAAAAACTGTTTTTCCTGCGGTGTAAGTTTTAATCCAGTCATAGCATCCACAGCCTCGCGCAGAGCTTGTGCAAAGCCCGGCGGAAACTGGTGCTTGCCCCGGTTTATAAACTGGTACCGCGCCCTTGCCCCCGGAAACAGGCGTACCACCCCCTGTTGCATGGTAAACTTATAAAAATCATTATCGAGCATTGAGGGTAGCGGAAGCACAGGTTGAGTATTCATATCCTGTTACAACATGAAGGAATGTAACATGGTTTCGAATTGTTTTAATGACTACGACCGCATCGTTCATCCGGATGAAGTTTACAGAAACCTCTTGGCCTCTACCGGGTTTTAAGATGTACTTAGCTGATGCTGTAAATACCAATTAAACATTTTAATAGAAATTATGGCAGAGAAGAACACATGCCCTGTACCTACAGGGGCATTGTTGATTATTGGCGGTGCGGAGGCGAAAGAAGATGCCTCAAAAAAAGACGACAATGCATCGTCGATAGGAATGGAAGTATTATCATGCTTTATGCAACTGCTCAGTAGTGAGCAGCCCATTATCGAAGTCATCACCTCAGCTTCCTCGGATGACCCGGAAGATTCGTTTAATAACTACGAACAGTCTTTTAAAGAATTAGGTGCCTACGTAGTTAATCACATTCATCATGATACCCGGGATGAAGTTGTGCTTGCCGATATTGAAAGCCGGTTAAAGGCAGCACATGGCATATTTATAGCCGGGGGAGACCAGCTGAAGTTAACAGCTGTATATGGCGGAACAGATGTGCTGTTGTTGTTGAAAGAGAGTTACATTCACGAAAAGTTGGTGATTGCCGGTACCAGTGCCGGGGCCATGGCCATGTCGACACCCATGATTTATGAGAGTGTTGGCAAAGACGAAATGATTGCCGGGCATGTTAAAATTACTACCGGACTGGAGTTTTTACGCGATGTATGCATTGATACCCACTTTGTAAACCGCGGCCGATTTGTGCGGATGTCGCAGGTAATTGCTACTAACCCAACCTCAATAGGGGTAGGTATTGAAGAAGATACAGCCATGGTGGTGCGCAATGGTAAGGATGCCGAGGTTGTGGGCTGCGGAGTAATTATTGTAATTAATGGCTTTCAGAGCCACGGTACCAACATACATACCCACGGCAATGATGAGATGCTCACTATCCGCGGACTCAACGTTGATATTTTGTCGAAAGGAGAAAAGTTCATCATTCCCGAAATAAACCCGCCTCATAAATAAATTATAGAGGCGGGCTCGGGAACAACAAACTACAAGCTTACTGTTAAGCTTGTAGTTTTCGGGTTAATAACATAATTTTTTCGGTTACCTGCGCCAGTAAATCAGGATTTATTTGGTGGTCATCTTCGCATTTCCATTGGTCGCCGTCCTGGTATACCAAGGTATAAGTCCCGTTAATACCCACTTCATAGATGTGTCTGCCCTGGTAAATTACAGGCTCAATGGTGATGGGTTGTATTAATCCTTGGTCTGATATTTTAAAATCGTATTTCATGTTTTGTTAAGTGTGTTTGAGTATAATAATATATCCTGATAGTAAGTGAATGAATAATATTGATTGTTGCTCATTATATAAATCTGTAATGACTTACACTATTTAAACAGGTGAGATGGGTTTTGTGTTATCCTAATAATTAAAATATTAAATTAACTTTTCAACATTGACAACTTAATGGAATGAAACAAATGTGGATAACTTGAAGTTGCGTAGTTAAAGGCATCGGCATGAGCCGATAAAAATCTATGCAAAACCAAAATAACAAGCCCTCTTTTTGGTACCGTAACGGGCTTACTTTATTTTTTCTGTTCCTGTTCTTCATCACTTTAATTGCGCAGGCGTTAACCGGATGGAAAGAAAACAATCAGCAACTGCAAGACATCGGCGGTAAAGCTTTAAGTCTGTCGCAGTACTTAGGGAGCGGGCATTTTATATCGGCCACGTTCGAAAACTTTCAGAGTGAGTTTCTGCAGATGGGGATGTATGTGTTGCTTACCGTGGGCTTAAGGCAAATTGGTTCGGCCGAGTCGAAAAGTTTAACTGAGCCCGAAGAAGTTGACCGCGAGCCCAAACCATCGCCCGATGCGCCTTGGCCTATAAAAAAAGGCGGCATCTGGTTAACGCTGTATAGCAATTCTTTGTCGTTGTGTTTTATGATTTTGTTTTTCATTAGTTGGGGGCTGCACTTGTACGGTAGCTGGGTAGACCATAACGACCAGCAGTTGCTGATGCATAAACCCCAAGATAGTTTGATGCAGTTTTTAGGTGAGCCAACTTTTTGGTTCGAAACTTTTCAAAACTGGCAGAGCGAATTTATCTCTATTGTTTCTATCGTTTTTTTAACTATTTACTTACGACAAAAAGGTTCGCCCGAATCCAAGCCGGTGGACGCACCTCATATGGAAACCGGGAAATAACATCATTATATGAAAAAAACTTACTTATTGTATTTATTAACGGCATCTACAGTATTGCTATGCCATACACAGGTTAAGGCGCAAGACAGCACACGGTCGTCTTATAATTTGTTTAAGCCGATGCCTAAGTCGTTGGAGCGTAAAGAGATGGAGACCGACCGGCCCAATGTTACCGAAACACCGCATACGGTAGATGCCGGGTATTTTCAGTACGAAACAGATATGTTCAGGCATCAGCGCGAAATTACCGACCAAAGCAAACAGCGCCGCTGGCTGTATAACCAGGCCAATCTTAAACTTGGGCTCTTGAAAAATACGGCTTTACAAGTCATCGTGCAGAGTTACAACAAAGAATCTGTTACAGATTTAGCCACGGGCAAAAACAAACCGGCTCAGGTTTTGGTGATTTAATAGTACGGGTAAAACAATGTCTATATGGTAATTATAATGGCAATTTCAGCATAGCACTATTGCCCTACGTAAAAATACCGACTAACCGATACTCCGATAATCAAAAATATGAAGAAGGTTTACTGGTGCCTATGCTCATCAAATTGCCGCACGACTGGAAAATAGGTTTACAGGTTGAAGGCAGTTATTTAAAGGATGATGACCAGCCCGCGCGCCATATGGAAGCACTTCAGTCAGTAGTGATTAGCCATGTGTTATTTAAAAAGCTGGAGGTGTTTGGCGAAAGCTTTTACACCTTCAATTTTAAGGAGCACAAAATGAATAACTTTTTAGATGCAGCGCTCGAGTATGAAATTACCCGTGATGTAAAAGTAGATGCCGGACTAAATTACGGTCTACAGAAAACAGCACAGAAAGAATACTTTGTTGGTTTAGCCTTTAGATATTGACAGTGATGAAAACAAACCAAATGATAGGGGCCGGTTTGGCCGGAATAACACTGATGACGACTTTTAGCGAACTAATGTCGAAGGCTAAAGGCAGTAATTATAATGAAGCTGAAATTTTAGGCGAATTGTTAAACCGCATAACGCCTTTAAGCAAGTCGCAAACCAGGCTGGCCGGTTGGTTGGCACATTATGGTGTGAGTGTAGTATTTGCAGCGTTGTACGAGCTATATCTTAAACAAACCAACACCAGGGCAAACGCAAAAAGCGGCGCTGTGTATGGCTTCCTGAGTGGCTTGGCCGGGGTGGTAGTCTGGAAATCCACTTTCAAAATGCATCCCAACCCACCGGGTGTTGATTTAAAAACTTACTACCCGCAGTTAGTGCTGGCACATGTGGTATTTGGTTTGGTAACTGCTGCTACGTACCGGTCTATTACTAAATAGGTATTAATATTTTAGGGGAAGCAATACACTTATTTAAAAGATAACATCATTAGCAGGATGGGTATCTGGAGTATGGCATAACTATATGATACCTAATCACTGAAAAGTGGGGAAAATGTCGAAAAGACTGGTGTTTTACTTTACCACCGGCCACCCATCTGTCCAAGCTATGGGCCTGATTAATAGTTTAGATATCCCTTTATCGGCAGCATCATAACCGTGATACACCAGGTAGTCCGTTCCGTTAAAGTGACATACGGCATTATGGCCAACACCGTACCAATTAGTATCGCCTTCCAGTACTAATGTTCCGCCGCCATCGGCCATTTTCTTTCCCTGATAATCAAGATAAGGCCCTGTTAGCTTTTTAGACCGGCCCACCAGCATTTTATAAGTGCTTTTAAGGCCGCGGCAACAATAATCTACCGATACAAACAAATAAAAATAACCGTCGTGCTTAAAAATGAAAGGTGCTTCAATGGCATTAGTTCCGGCATCAGCAGGATATTGTCCGGGCAAAAGTACGCGGTTAGCGGTGTCTGCTTTTCGGCGGGCGAGGGTAGGTAAGTTTTTATCCGTGGTTTGAGCCAGGCCGGTGCGGTCGGCTTTGAGTTTGACTATTTTAATTCCATCCCAAAAAGAGCCAAAGGCCAGATAAGGCGTTCCATCATTATCGGTGATTAAATTGGGGTCAATGGCGTTCCAGTTAGTTTGGGTAGGAATAGATTCAATGATTTTACCATGGTCTGTCCATAAGTAGTTCGGGCTTGCCGTGTCTAACGTTTTGTTAGTGACTAAGCCTATGCAAGATGTGTTTTTACCAAATGCCGAAACCGAATAATAAAGATAGTACAGACCATCATGATAAGAAATATCAGGTGCCCAGATGTGTCCCTTAAAGCCAGGCACCGCATCCATCGCCCACTGAGGCGGCGTTGCAAATACAGGTGGTTCTGCTTTCCAGTGTTGCAAATCAGCAGAACTCCAAGCCGATATGCCGCGACCCGTACAAAACAAATGATAAACCGAATCCTGCTTTATCAGTACCGGGTCATGTACTGATATATTCGTTTTTAGGTCTTGGGCCTTACAACAGGTTGCCAAAAACATTAATAGTAAACAAATATTGAGGGTAAATATCCGGTTCATTAATAAACAAAGAAGTCCTGAATTTACCAAATTTTTTTAAAGCATATCGGTAAACTCAGGGCCTTTATATTTTGCGTTTAGCAATTAAACAGTAACAGCGGAACATTAATCTCCGCAGATTTTTGTTGCCCTGTATTGCAGGCAGCATTTAGCGCTTTGTGGTGGTGTTTGTCATAAGCCATAGCCAGCCAGTTGTTGTGCAAAGCATCAATCAGTACATCGGCTGCCTTGTTAATACAAGGCTCGGTAATATGCTGAAACGATAGCTGGAGCTGGTTCGGATTATGGCTAATAGCCTGCCGATAAAGGCTTACTGCATAATTGGTTTCGGGTTCGGGTAACTTGGCAGCGGTAATGTGCGCCAGTGCCAGACCGGCGTTTAATTGATTTGCCATCTGCTTTAAATAGCCAGTGATGTGGGCACGGCAATACCGTAAATCAGTTAAATAAACCATTTGCTTTACGTTGACGTATGCTGCTTGCTGAGGTATCACCAGTACCGGGCATAAAGTTTTGCGCAAAAACTGGGAGGTCAGTCTATCTATAGGCTGCGCATGGCTACTGGTACCTTTAATAATTAAATTAATTTGATGCTTTTGTACCAGCTCATGCAAAGTAAATCCATCAGTATCTTTTTTGGTAAGGTGAGTAATGGCATCCAATCCTGCACCGTCAGGATACGCCTGATTCAGCAAAGCTTGATTTGAGTAAGCATCATAGCTTTCTGCTATTTTGCAACCTGCAACCATTAAGGTCGGAGCAGATAGTCTGCTTACAGGTTCAATTAAATTCCAGATAAGTAGATTGGCCTGTAAAGTTTGAGCCAGTTTTTGCGCATAGGCCAGTGCGTGTTCGGCTTCTGCCGAAAAGTCGTTTAGGATTAAAATGTTATTCATACCAAGGTAGTAGTCCCGAAATTTGGAGTTCAGCTTTAAGTGAAGAAGGTATTCTTATGTGGATGGGCTGAAAATTTCTATGTTGTACCACAATCAAGAGTGGTGAATGTTTGTCGCTATCCAAGTTTTTCGGCAAAAATAATTCGGCCGCTTTGAAAGCGGTAGGTGTTATTTAAACCATCAGTAACTGTAAAATTAGCGAGGCTGCAAAGGTTAAGAGTGTGTTCAAGTTGATAGCCCTGTGCATCTATAGTTTGATAAGCGTTGTAGGTACTCAAATCGCTAATATCCTGAACGGTGTACAAGGCCTGTTGCTGCAAAGGCACCGCGTCAAAATTATGGCTATGGTTAAGGCCAATATCTGCCTTGATAATTCCTGCCAGTGTTGGTAAAAGTACGTTTTTGATAAGCAGGTGAAAAAGCTCTTTGGTATTTTGAGGTATTTGATGATAGGTCGTCACGTTTTGGCGCTGGTAACCAGCTGTTGCAATTTGCTCCAGCGCGTACAGCAATATTTTAAAATTAAGCTCGCGCACATACTGCCGGTGAGCGTCGCCGGGATAACCACCGGCTTCTATCAATATGGTTGACGTGCCCAGGCGCTGAAAATTATCGCCAAAAGCACGCGGCTCAAAAGTTTCACTCCATTTACCCACATAGCCGGGAATAACGGATGACAGCATTTCATGAATGCCGGCCACCAATTGCATTGCCTTTAAACGGCTCGGGTTAACCGAGGCTTGGTCATCTGCCGGTGGCGCCAGCAAAGATATAGATGCCGGTTTTTTAGTGCCTGTTACCGACCACAAGGCTTCCTGGTCGTGCATGTTAAAACCAAAGTCCGGTTGTATTTCCTGGTGAAGTCGTGCCAGTAATTGTGCTTCCGGACTTTGCTGTTGTAAAAAATCGCGGTTAATATCAATGCCCTGCGCATTGCGGCGTTGCTTGCTTTCCGCCCCGTCGGGATTAAGCATAGGGATGAAGTGCAGGGTACATTTACTTAAGATAAGTTGACGTAATTCATCATGCTCATCATCTGCCTGCAAAAAATTAAACAAATCGAAAAAAGCGCGGGTGCCGGTTGGCTCATCGCCGTGCATCTGGCTCCAAAGCATTACCGATATGGGTCCACTCCCAACAGAGAGCTGATATATTTCGCGTTGCTGGGCAGAGTATCCGGCTACTTTTATTTCCATTTTTTTCTGGCCCGCAATCCTGCCAATTATTTGTTTCAGCAATGCATGGTTCATCCACGTGCTATTGAGCAAGAGTTCTTTGTAAGAGCTATATTTCACGGAATGATGCATAGGCAGGTAGTCAACAATGTTATTCGAAGCAGTATTATCAAAGGCTATTCGCTGCTTAAGTAAAGCAATTGTTATAACTTTATAAAAAGAATTATAGTTAATCTTGTTGTATTAGTACGATTAACAGCATATTGTTCAAGTCAAGCATCATCACACCGTGAAGTTTACCGCATTCGAAATCTATAAATATTCCATCCCTATTGAGCCGTTTACCATTGCAACGGGCACCATGCATTTTGCGCAAAACGTATTGGTTAAAGGCTATACAGATAATGGTTTAACCGGGTACGGCGAATGTTCAGCTTTCCCGATGATTGTTGGCGAAACCCAGGCCACCGGGTTCGAGATGGCTAAAGATTTTGCCACCCTGTGGAAAAGTAAAGATACCTCGGATATAGAAAGCCGCCTGGCCGAACTGCACCTATATACCGCCGGTAACTATACTATTAAAAGTGCCTTCGACATGCTGCTGTACGATTTGGCCGCTAAACAAGCAGGGCTACCTTTGTACCGCTATTTAGGCGGTGAAAGGCGGCAAATCATCACCGATGTAACTATTGGTATTGATACCGCCAACAACATGGCCGCTTCGGCAGCAAAGTTTGTAGCCCAGGGTTTCCGGATTATTAAAGTGAAGTTAGGGAAAAAGCCAGACGATGATATACAACGTATCAAAGCCATCAGGCAAGCCATACCCGCCGATGTGGATATCCGTATTGATGCCAACCAGGGCTGGACATTTGATGAAGCCACTTATGCTTTAAAGCAGCTTGCACAATACAACATCACCTTTTGCGAGCAGCCTATGCGCACGTATAACGATGAGTGGCTTCCCGAGTTATGCCGGCAATCGCCCATCGCGATTATGGCTGATGAAAGTGTGTACACCCACCATGATGCCGGCCGCATCATCAGGAATAATGCGGCCCGCTTTATCAATATCAAATTTGCCAAAAGCGGAGGCATTAACGAAGCGCTTAAAATTAATCAGGTTGCAGAGGCTAACGGTATGCCTTGCATGTTGGGCAGTATGCTGGAGAGCCGCCTGGCTTTGACCGCCAACGTGCATTTCGCCATGGCCTTTACTAATCTGCAATTTTTTGATTTGGATACTTGCCTACTCGGCCAGTTGGCCGACCCGGTAATAGGCGGTTTCTGGTACAACGGCATGGCGCTCGAAATTACAAACGAACACGGCATTGGTGCCATGGTAGACCAGGCTTACCTGGATAAATTAGAATCGGTTAAAATTTAACAGCCTGAGCTGATAATGGACGAACTGAATAATTTATACCTCGACGCTATGCCCGGCCGTACAGCCAGGGTAGGGGGGCGCGAGTTCTTGTTTTTTTCGGGATATAATTATTTAGGCATCAATAACCATCGGGAGTTTAATGCTTTACTGCAAGAAGGTGTACGCAGGTACGGATGGCTGTTTCCTTCGTCGCGTATATCAAATACCCGGCTGCACCTGTATGATGAATGCGAGGCCATGCTGGCCAAAGCAACCGGTTGCGAAGCATCTGTACTTTTGCCAACCGGTTTTACCGCTGGTCGTGTAGCTACCTCATTACCGCAGGATATTAATAACTCGCCCGCCTCGCATCCGGCTATCCTGCGGCATAAAAGCGGTTTGCCGGATATAGCTGCATGGGAGCAGCAGGTTTTAAACAATGCTGACGAGGCTGTGCAGCCTTTGGTTATTGCCGGCGATTCGGCTAACCCGCTGACGGCTACGATTTACGATTTTAGTTTTTTAGAACGAGCGCAACGCCCGCTTACCTTAATTGTCGACGATTCGCACGGTGTAGGTTTAATGGGCGATGACGGTTTTGGTACCAGTACGGCAGTCCCCAAACAAAGCGGGTTGGAGTATATTTTTACATACTCGTTATCAAAAGCTTTGGGCATCAGCGGTGGCGCTATCAGTTGTTCGGCGGAGCGGGCTGCTTATTATAAGTCGCTGCCGGCTTATACTGGTAGTACACCTATCTCGCCAGCGCAGGTATTTGCTTTTATGCATGGGCAGCACATTTATGCTGAACAGCGCGAAAAGCTCAGGCAAAACATCGCCCGTTTCGCCGAATGTATAAGGCAGTTGTCGGGTATACATTATACTCCTGATTTTCCGGTGTTCGTGCTGCCTTCGCAGGTAAACGAAAAACCTTTACATGAGGAAGGATTTATTATTTCATCCTTCGCATATCCCACGCCCAGCAGCCCAAAGCTTAATCGCATCGTTATTAACGCCGGGCATACGCCGGATGATTTAGACCGCCTGGCCGAAGTTTTACACCGGCAGTGGAAAGTATAAACCAGTTATTTTATTATTGGATGAAATGCAATGTATTTGAAAGGCAGATGCCTTGTCGGATTATGGTCAACGCAAAATTTTGTTTTTGCTTGATAAGCTTTTTATTAACCTGCACAGTTTTTTGCCAAAGCATTTATGCGCAGCGCATCCCCAAACGTAAAATCCGCAAGCTGATAGAAAAGTCGGCCATTAACCGCGACCATTTTACGGGTTTTGCATTATACGACCCGGGAAAAAAGAAGATGATTTATGAGTATAATGCTGATAAGTACTTCATCCCGGCTTCGAATACCAAACTGTATACCTTTTACACCGCCTTAAATATGCTGGGCGATTCGATACCCGGCCTACGCTACATCACCAAAGGCGATTCACTTATTTTTTGGGGAACCGGCGACCCGTCGTTCCTGCATTCCACGCTAAAATCTACCAAGGCTTTTGATTTGCTGAAACGGAGTAACAAAAAGCTTTTTTACTCTACTACTAATTATAAAGGTGCCTTTTACGGTGTAAACTGGCCGTATGATAATTACGGCGATTATTACCAGGCCGAAATCACCGACATGCCCGTTCAGGATAACGTAGCCCTGATTAAAGCCGACGGCAGAGGCGGGTTAATAATTGTCCCTACATTTTTGAAAAATTACCTCAAAGTAGATACTTCGTATCATCCGCAAAGCTTTGAAGTTGAGCGTTCGCTCACCGAAAATAAATTCAGGTACCCTAATGTGCCGGTACCCGTTGGGTTTAGTCAGGAAATTCCATGGAAAACCAGTCCGGCACTAACGTTAGCTCTATTGCAGGATACGCTTAAAAAGCCTATCGGATTAATCAACATGAAGATGCCAGACAGCGCCAGAACATTATATTCCATTGCTGCCGATTCGGTTTATAAACGCATGAATTTACCGAGCGATAATTTTGTAGCCGAACAACTGCTGGTGGTATGCTCATCTACCTTACCCGGCGGAGCCTTAAGCACGTCTGATGTGATTGCTTATAGTAAAAAGCATTTCATGAGCGATTTGCCCGACGAGCCACAGTGGGTTGACGGATCAGGTCTATCTCGTCAGGATCTATTTACGCCCCGAACCACGATAGCCCTGCTGCAAAAAATTGCCGACAAAGTAGGGAATGAAGAAAGATTGCATAACCTGTTACCTGCCGGTGGTGTGTCGGGCACATTGAAAAGGGCTTATCAAACCGATAACGGCGTGCCTTTTGTATGGGGTAAAACCGGCAGCTTATCTAACAACCATAATCAAAGCGGATACCTGATTACCCGAAAAGGCAAAAAGCTTATCTTTTCGTACATGAACAACAACTTTATCCGCCCCACAGCCGAAATTAGAGCAGAAATGGTACGGGTGATGACGGAGATACATAACCGGTTTTAAGCACCGGCTGTAAATTAATCGGTTGTTAGTTTTCGTAAGCACCCATGTTGGGGGCTTTGCCTTGCGCGCGTGGCCTACCTTCTATATCAAACTTGCTATAAAAAGTGGTATTACCCTTACCCCGCGCCGGACTGTCATCTGCCAGCCCAAAGTTTGCCCTAATACTATGTATAGGGCTGATAAAGCGTGGGTAAACACCAGTGATACAACCCTCGCCGGTAATGCTAACAAGCTCACGCCGCGGGTGGCTGATGTTGTAATGCATGTTGTTTTTGTAGGTAAGATTAGTATTGGTGTAGTTAGAGTTGATGAGTACCGTAGAGTCGGACACCAGGATGTTGTTCATAATCTTATTGTCGTTGCTCAATCCCGATAATATTTGTCCGGCATTGATGCCAGGCGTTCTGGAATTACAAAATGCCGTGTTGTTGATGATATCAATATGGTCGCTCTGAAATGTATGAATACCGGTACCGCCGTTAAACCAGCTCACATTGTTTTCAATTAAAGTACGGCCTTCATAATTGCCCAGCCTCGAGCCGTATTGTTTATTCCTGAAATCGTCTACAATAATACCGTTACCATCAGCCAGCTGGCAATTTTTAATCCAGGGTACAAGCGAGCGGTTGTAATAACACTTGTTGCGGCGGATGAAGTTATGATAGCCTTTAATATGGTTAGAGTTCCAAAACTGGTAAAACGAGATGCCGCTGGTGCCATATATCGTATACAGGCTGTTATTATAAACTAGGTTATCCTCAACCGTAATATAATCGGCTTGTATGGCGCCTATGCCGCCGCCGCCACAATCGTGCACTATATTTTTAGCAATAATGATGTGGTGCGAATGCCTTTTGCCATCACTGCTAATGATGATACCGTTGCCATTATACCTGGCGTCGACAGAGCCACGCTTGTTACGGC
Organism: uncultured Mucilaginibacter sp.; assembly: GCA_964277815.1. Lineage (GTDB taxonomy): Bacteria > Bacteroidota > Bacteroidia > Sphingobacteriales > Sphingobacteriaceae > Mucilaginibacter. The sequence goes on from CAXYKR010000295.1 coordinate 18,383, forward strand.
AGCCCTGCGGCTGCATCAGCGCCTTTTCGAGTTTTACGTTGCCGTTATTCCCTATAACCTCAAAGCCGATGATTTTGATAAAGCTTGCTCCGTTTCTAATAGAGATACCCGACCAGCCTGTAAACCTGATGACCGGGTGGTGGCCTGGGTAGTTGGTATATACTACATACTTTTCTTTATTCTTTTCGCGCTTACCGCCCCGGTCTATCACCAAAACATCGCACACGCTGCACTCGGGTGTATAGGTACCGTTCATTACAAAAACGGTATCGCCGGGCTGGGTGAGCTTTACCACGTCCTGAATCCTGCTTTTAGGTTTCGAAACACTTTTTCCGTTGTTACCGGGCTTGCCGGTTTCGCTGTTTACGTAATAGTTTTTGGCCAGAGCCGGTAAGCCGGCTAAGAGCAGCATGCAAGCGTAGAAAAACCTCATCGGGTAAATGTACAAATAGACACTCTTGTACACAAAATACAAATCCAATAAACATATTCCGGACAATGTAGGTTTGTATTAAATGAAAGCGCTTACATTTTGTAATTTTTAAAATTCCGCTTTAACGATATAAATAATCTGTTGCCGAAAATTATTAAATAAGAGATTAAATAAATATCATTATCCTTTTAAATGTTACTTTTGCTGACTGCCGGTGCAAGACGAAGAAATTGACGTAGTGTAAGGGGTTTCACTTTGGCATAAATGTTGGTAACCCTGATAAAGTGAATTAGTATTAAACTATTGAGCGAAAATTTTGAATTAAATTTTAGACATCATTATATACTGATATAGACACTAAGTTAATGGAAACTCGCTACTCTTACATCTTACGCTATGTACTCGCATTCAGCGATATCCTTTTAGTGAATATATGTTTTTTTATTGCTTCGCAATTACTAAACGTATACGAGTCTACTTTTACGCTGGATTATCGGTACGATTTGATAATCTGTAATTTAATCTGGATTGTATGTTCTTTTGTTTACACCCTGTACTTCAAAAAAACGTTTTATAAGCTCGAAGCCATCTATAAAGCCACGCTTCAAAGTATATCTCTGCATTTAGTTTTATTTCTTTCTTTCTTGTTTTTTTGTGAGCAAACGCACTTTCCGCGCAGATTTTTGGTATTCTTTTACCTGCAAATGGTACTCGGATTTTTACTTAGCCGATTTTTTGGCACGCTATTTATAAGTTTGTATAGCAAAAATTTTAGTCTTGGTAAAGCGGTTGCTGTGTTGGGTATGAGTGAGGGGGGTGTTAAGCTGGCCTCTTACCTGCTAAAACAAAACAGTTTAAAGTTTGTCGGTATCCTTGATAAGGATAAAGCAACCATAAGCAGTAAGGGAACATTCAAGATATCTGCGGCAATTGAGTATTTGAGAGCGGCAGCTAAAAAAGGCGTTGAGGAGGTGTATGTTTCCGTAAGGCCCGACAGATTGAATGACTTAAGCTATTTGATTAGAGAAGGTGAAAAAAATTGCATCAGTTTAAAGTTTGTGCCCGACATGAGCATGTTGGAATCAACCTTTAAGTTTGACAAGATGGGGGATTTTACCGTGTTAAGTGCACGTAAAGAACCTTTAGAAGATATTAAAAACAGGTTGAAAAAGCGTGTTTTTGATATCATTGTCAGTTTGTTTGTAATCATATTTATTTTTACCTGGCTATATCCGCTGTTGGCCATTATCATTAAACTGCAAAGTAGAGGACCGGTGTTTTTTGCTCAGTTGCGCACGGGGCGCAATAAAAAGCCTTTCTGGTGTTACAAATTCAGAAGTATGCGCCTTAATAACGATAGTGATAAGCGGCAGGCAAGTATGGATGATGACCGGATTACACCTATAGGACGCTTTATACGCAAAACCAGTTTGGATGAGTTTCCGCAGTTCTTTAACGTATTGTTAGGTTATATGAGTATAGTAGGCCCGCGGCCTCACATGCTTTCGCATACCGAACAATACAGCCAAATAGTAGATAAATATATGCTGCGTCAATTTTTAAAGCCCGGTATTACCGGATGGGCGCAGATTAATGGTTACCGCGGAGAAACCAAGGAGCCTTGGCTGATGGAAAAACGTGTTGAACATGACATCTGGTACATGGAAAACTGGTCGGTGATGCTTGATTTGAAGATTGTTTTCCTGACGGTTATCAATATGTTAAAAGGCGAAAAAAATGCATATTAGTTATATAATATATAAATAAATTCAATCAATTCTTATAATTCAGAGTTACCACTATGAAAGTAAAAACTACCTTTAACTTGCGCAATCTTTTAAAAGTTGCAACTGCAGCAGGCATATTATTTTTAAGCTCTTGTGCTTCTTATGATAAAGTGCCTTATTTCCAGGACCTGAGCCGTAGTAAAATTACCACTACCGATATCAATAACCTGTCTTACCCTACTATTCAGCCTAAAGACCAGATTGCTATCACCGTAAGCAGCTTAAATCAGGATGCAGCCAATGTGTTCAGCAATAATACTTTAAATGCCGGTACCGAAACACAAAGCCCTGTTTATGGCTACCTGGTAGACCAAAACGGTGAAGTAAAATTGCCTTTAGTAGGTAATGTAAAAGTAAGCGGCATGACTACCCAGCAATTGTCAACTCAATTAGAGCAAAAATTAGGAACTTACTTAACGAACCCTGTAGTATCTGTACGCCTTGTTAGCTTTAAAGTAGCGGTTATGGGCGATGTATTACGTCCTAACGTTTATGCCAGCCCAAGCGAAAGATTAACCGTGACTGAAGCTTTAGCTTTAGCAGGTGACTTAAACATTACTGCTCACCGCGAGGATGTATTGTTAGTAAGAGAGGAAAACGGTGTACGTGTAACTGTTCCTTTAGATTTAACTTCTAAAAGATTATTCGAGTCTCCATATTTTTATATGAAACCAAACGATTTAATCTACGTACAACCAGGCAAACTGAAGTTAAGCAATGCTGACAATGGTTACCAAAAAGCGTCTTTAGTAATTTCTGCTTTATCATTAGTAGCCATTGCTATTTCAGTATTACACAATAACAACTAATTAAAGTTGGGTGGTAATCGTTTAAAGCAAGTTTATAATGGATACTAAGAATAATTTTGTGGATTTAGGTGCGGTGTTGAAAAGGTACCTTTATCATTGGCCTCTGTTTGTGCTCGGATTGTTGATTGCAGGAGGCATTGCTTATACTTATTTAAACGTTACCAACCCGGTTTATGAAGTAAGTGCGACCATCCTGGTAAAGGATGAAAAGAAATCGCCTGAAGAAAAAGCTGCTTTGCCTGAATTAGAGCAAACCACGTCTCCAAAAAACGCTGAGGCGGAAATAGAGATTGTACGCTCGAAAAAGTTAATCAACCAGGTGGTAGACAAATACCAGTTATGGACAAGTTATAAAACCAAGCAAGGTTTAAAAACTACCGATTTGTATGAGTCTACCCCGGTTAAGTTGGTGATGGTTCAAAAAACCGGCACACCTAAAAACCAAAAGATTGAAGTTACCATCAAAAGTAAAAATCAGTTTGAGGTTGAAAACTTAAGTGGCCAAAAACAGGCTGTTAATTTTAATACAGACTACAAAAGTACTTTCGGTACCTGGAAACTGGTTACGACGGATTTTATCGACCAGTACATCGGTTCGAAAATTAATATTGAGGTTAATGACCCGCTGATTGCTACCAATAACTACGTTAAAATGCTGGACGCCCACTTGTTAGACAAGCAGGCACCAACCATCGGTTTGTTTGTAGAGGATGAAGTGCCAAAGCGCGGACAAGACTTTTTGAACGGTCTTATAGCTGCATACAATAATGCAGCTATGGTCGAACAAAAACGTGTAACCAAAAACATGATTGATTTTCTTGATAAGCGTTTGGCTTCTTTGTCGGGCGAGTTAAATCATGCAGAATCTAAGGTGCAAGGTTATCGTAGTTCCCAAGGGCTTGCGGATGTCAACAGCCAGGCAAAAGCTTATATCGAAAATTCGCAGTCGAATGATGCTAAACTGAATGATGTAAATGTACAGTTGAATGTACTTAACGGCATTGAGCAGTATGTAAATTCAGCATCAGGCAACCCGCCGTCTACCATGGGTATATCAGACCCAACCCTGACCAGACAGGTAGAAAAGCTGGTTGATTTGCAGCTGAAGCGTACGGAACTTTTAGGTACCACACCCGAAGCCAACCCGATGTTTAAGCCTATTAACGAACAGATAGCTTTAACCAAAGCATCTATCAAAGAAGTTATCAGAGGTGTAAAATCGTCTTTACTGAGTTCTAAACGTCAGTTACAGATTGTGAGCTCTAAAACACAATCCTCATTACAGGACTTGCCTAATCAGGACCGTCAGATTGGCGATATGAAACGTCAGCAAGAGCTAAAAGAGAATTCGTATACGTACCTTCAAAAAAAACGTGACGATCTGTCTTTAAGCTATGCAGCTACTGTTACTGATGCCCGTATTGTTGACGAAGCCAGCATTGGCGACATTCAGTGGCCACGGCCTGCTTTAGTAGCTGCCATTGCGCTGCTGGCCGGTATTGGTTTGCCGTTCCTGATTATCTTCTTCAGGCATACTTTTAACGGAAGTATTACCAGCCGTCGTGATATCGAAACTTCGATAGAGGTACCGGTAGTGGGTGAGATTACTTACGAAAACTTAGGTAAAAACTCTATTGTAGTAAACGACAGACACAACCTGATTGGTGAGCAATTCAGAACCCTGCGTACCAATTTATATTACCTGCATCAAAACAGGCAACTGAGCCCGTCGGCTATTAAACTGAATCTGCACCAGGGAAGCTTTGTGGGTAGCTCGGTTACTGAAGACCACGAACAGCGTGGCAGGGTAACTCTGTTCACCTCCAGCGTAGCTAAAGAGGGTAAAAGCTTTGTAGGTACTAACATTGCGGTGTCGTTAGCTGCTTTGCGCCGTAAAACGGTTATTCTGGAGATGGACCTTCGTAAGCCTAAAGTATTAAAGAACTTCGGCATCGAGCCGGGCCGTGCGGGTATTACCGAGTATTTACAGGGCAGAATATCGTCTTTAGATAGCATCCTACAGCCATCAGGTATCGAGAATCTGGACATCATTGCCTGCGGTGAAATATCAACCGAACCTTCTGAGTTATTAGAAGGTGATAAATTAGCAGAACTGATTTCTGAACTGAGAGACCGCTATGATGATGTAATTATTGATACGCCACCACTGCACCTGGTAACCGACTCTATGATTATAGGCAAACAGGCTGATATTTGTTTATACGTAGTTAGGCAAGGTTATACCAAAAAAGACGAATTGGAATTTATCCAGGAGATTGGCGAAAAGGATAAATTACCTAATATCAATATTGTATTTAACGGTATCCGTAAAGATAAATACGGCTATGGTTACAGCTACGACAACAGCTATTATTCTGAAAAGAAGAAAGTTGGATTCAACGTTAAATTAAAACGCTTTTTAACCCGGTTTTAATTAGTAAAAGCTTGGCGCACGGCTTAGTATAATATACTACTGATTTTTTATGACCAACCTTTTGCATCAATAAATGGCAGATAAACTCATATTTATTCTACCGGGGATAACCTTACTGCTTTTCTTTGCTAACATTTTTTTTAAAGGTAACAACGTCCAGTCATGCATGCTTTTTGTACTGGCGTTTTTACCCTTAATGGATTTAAAAGTAACTAAAGAGGCATGGGGCGGTTTTAAAACTTTCGACGTTATCTGCTTTTATTGCCTGATTTTTCTGCTCAAGGAGTTCATCATGGTGAATTTAAACACCCAAAATAACTTCTACTTTTTTCTCTTTCTGGTTATTATTATTGTTTTGCTTATCGGTGGCCTGGCATCAGAGTTTCCGTCTAAAACTTATATCAACGTAATCAGGATGCTGCCAATCTTCATATTCGGCAGGTTTCTACTCACGGAGTTTTATAAGGACGACCGGTTTTATATCAAAGTTATCAACGCGCTGAAAATAAGTTACGTAGTTGCTTTATCAGTGCTATTTATACAAACCGTTGTTGGCCTAAAATTTACTTTTTATCCGGTGTTAGGCCCTAATACCATCGACCCGGTTTTTCATACAACCCGCTATCCTGGTGTATTTTTTGACTCGCAGGCCAGTGGGCAATTTTTAGCCATGGGAAGTTTTCTTTTCTTGTTTTTGGAAAAAGACACTCCTAAAAAAATGGCGCTGCTCAATTACCTGGTATTTGCATTAGCCATTGCCGGTATTTTATTAGCGGGTAGCCGTGCCGCGTTGGCTGGTTTTGGCTTGGGCCTGGTTTTGGTAATTATGATTGGCTCAGGGCAATACCGTGTATATGGTATCACCATTGTCACTATCGGTGTTATTGCCTATCTGGTGCTGTCACCCAAATCGGGCATTTTCGAACGGGCCAGCCGCATTAATGATGACTATTCTTATCGCGCTTCTATTTGGCGTGATGCGTTAAATATTGCCAAAAAGCATCCTATGTTGGGCATTGGTTGGAATAACTACCAAAACTACATCATGCGGCACGACCAGGACCAGTACCTGGAACTGGAAAATCAGGAACTGCTGTATTTTACCCAGCCCGAAAATGGCTATCTGAAAATACTGGTAGAGCTGGGCTATATTGGTTTTGCAGCCTTTGCTTTATACCTGGTAGTGCCTATTATAAAAGGCCTGGCTTACTTTTTTACTAATTTATACGACCGTAGGGTGGTACTGCTCATTGCGGTGTTACTCAGTTGGATGTTACCATTTTACAGCGTTTATTCCATCACCGATTACCGGCTGCTCATTATGGTGACCAGTATGATTGTGCTCATTGTTGCCTACCCGCAAAAGGATTATCATGAATCCGCCGCTGCCTGAAACTGCCCAAGAAGAACAGAAATCATCACTCGTTAAGAATGGTGCCTGGGGCGTTATGGCCAGTGTTTTACAGGTGCTTTTTGTGAGCCTTTTCTTTGCTATTATGGCGCGCCGGTACCAGCCAGCCGTGTTTGGCCGTTTTTTAGTAGCCAATACAGTTTACCAGATTGTTGCTTCGTTCTCATCTATGGGCTTAGGGCAATGGTTCATAAGGCAATATGCACTCGAGCGCGACAAGCGCTTTTTTACCAGTAAATTTTTAAAGCTACAGGCCGGCATGGGTATCGCATTTATGCTGATAAATGTAATCGTAGCCATGGTGCTTTATCAGGATGAGCAAATCAGGATATTGTGCGTGGTTTTAGGTACCAACATCATCTTCGATAACTTTATCAATGCCATCAAAACCCTCAACGTGGCCGAAGGTGAACAACGTAAATCGGCAATTGTATTGATGGTTGATGGCTTTTTGCGCTTGCTGGTAAGTGGCTTACTGTTTATCTATCCGCTCTCCATAGTGTGGCTTTCAGTTCTGGTCATAGCCGTACGGTTGCTCACTTTGGGCATTATGCTCAGGTTGGGGTCGTCAAGCAATATTAATTTGTTGTCTTTATGGCGTGCGCCCGTGTTGCTGGCCGATGCCAAACAATTGGTTTTAGATAACTGGCGGTTTGTGGTTATTGGCAGTATCTCTATCATCTACTGGCGTAGCGGCAACATCATTATCTCAAAAATGCTCAGCCTGAGCCATGTGGCCGACTATGAAGTGGCCTTTCGTTTTTTTTCTATACTGCAAATATTGCCGCTGGTGGCATCTTCAACTATTTATCCGCAATTCATCAGGTATTTTAACAATCAGGATTTTGTGGCATTAAAAAGTTTCTATAAAAACATATTTGTACTGTATACCTTGTTCGCCATCATCACATATGTATTTGTTTATGCTTTTGCAGGGCAAGTTATCCCGATAGCTTTTGGTAATAACTACCCGGGTGCAGTAAGCTGCATGCAGCAAATGTTTTTAACCATCCTGGTTCTGCCAACGGTATTACTGCAGGCAAACCTGATTGTGGCCATGGGTATGGAAAAACTCGATATGTGGTTTAACCTCATTAGTTTAACAGTACATGTGACCATCAGTATTGTTGGTTTGCTATTGATTAGGGAGCTACAAGTAGTAAACTATGCCGTTTTTGCTTCGTTTATTGTTTTTCATTTATTGCAGGATGTTTTTCTTATTAGGCGAGACATCATCAACATTAAGCATGCCGTTTTATTTTACTTGGTGGTTGCCCTAACTACGGTAAGCTGCCTGTATGGTAGTGCGTACCTACACCCGTATTTGCTGTTTGTATTTTTCCTGCTGCTCGTGTTGTCTTGCGGATTGTACTTTGTATTAGCGCAACGCCGTTTGCAGCAAGCCGTTAAATAGTTTTTTGTAATATAGTTTTATGGCTGTACTCTCTATCATTATACCGGTTTACAATAAAGAGCAATATATTGATGGCTGTTTAAAATCTATCCTCAACCAAACTTTTACCGATTTTGAATTAATTTTGGTAGATGACGGCTCAACCGACGGCAGCCAAGCCGTGTGCCGCCGTTTTGCAGAAGCCGACCGACGGATAATGCTCATTACCAAACCCAACGGCGGCGTGTCATCCGCCCGCAATGTGGGGTTAAATAAAGCAACCGGCAAGTATATCGGTTTTATAGACAGTGATGATGCCATAGAGCCGGATATGTACGAATTACTCATCCGGAATGCAGAACTGCACCAGGCTGATATATCTATCTGCCGGCTAAAAACCATTTTTCCTGATAAAACGGTAGCCCCCGTACAGCAGAAGGGCGTAGCTGCTTATCAGCATGAGCAGGCCTTGTCTTTGTTTTTGAAAGGCGAGCTGGACATGAGCGCTAATAACAAAATTTATAAAGCCGAACTGGCCAAACAAATACAGTTTAGCGGTCATGTTTATGAGGATATTTTATACCTCAGTAAAGTATTCCTGAAAGCGCAGAAATCGGTTTTTGAAAACGTCGTCAAATATCACTACATCGTACGCGATAGTTCGGTAAGTGTAAAGCAATTCAATGCCCGTTACCTGGAAACCATTGCCGTATCGGCCGAGATTGTTAAAATGGTAAAAGCTCAGGCGCCGAAATGTTTGCCCGAAGCGCAGGCATTTGATGTAACGGCTAACCTTTCCTTACTCAATTTGTTACTGTTGGCAGGCAAGGATGGTTACCCGCAGGCATATCGGCAGGTAATTAGTACGCTAAAATGTTACGATGCTTTTATCAAAAATAGTCCGGCGGTCAGAAAAAAGCATAAGCTGGCGTACCGGTTGTTTAGCATATCACCGTGGCTATATACCCAAGCAATGTATGCATATAGCGTACTAACCGGTGCCGAAACTACCAAGCGAACCAAAAAGAAATCTTAAAAAGAAAATGAGGCCGGTTGAGGTACATACCCGTGTACGATGGATTGACAATGTCCGCATACTGGCTACCATTTTCGTCATTGGTTTGCATGTATCAGCCTATGGCATGATGCGCGAATTTAGCGCATTGAGCGGCCCCAACACCCGTTGGTGGATTTGCAATTTTTATGAGTCGGCATTTAGGTGTTGTGTTCCTTTGTTTGTGATGCTTACCGGGGCGCTGTTGCTACCGCAAACTTTGCCTTTAAAACCTTTTTTAATTAAACGTTTTGGACGGATACTTATTCCCGCCGTATTTTGGGGTATCGTTTATGTCATCTATAATTTTATCATGGCAGATGACAAATCGGTGTTTACGTCTTCTTATGACAGCTTCAGGTGGTTGAGGCATCAGGTTTTGGACGGGCCTATATCCTCGTTCTGGTATATTTATATGCTGGCGGGCTTATACCTTTTTATGCCTGTTTTGCAGCCTTGGGTAAAATCAGCTAACAACAAAGCCTTGCTCTATTTTTTATCCATCTGGGTACTCACCCTCGTGGTAAAACAATGTAAGCTTATACCTCAACAATCGCCGTTAGAGTTAAGATATTTTAGTGGTTACTTAGGCTACTTGCTGTTGGGCTATTACCTGGCTCATCGCGTTGTGATTACGCAAACCATTTATCTGTTGGCTTTAATAACATCAGTAATCGGTTTTTTGGTTACCTTTTTAGGCACTTACTGGGCGTCGGTAAACCAGCATGCATTTTCGGGTATATTTTATGAGTACCTGAGTTTAAACGTATTGGCTTTATCTGCCGGTGTATTTATCTTAATTAAAGGAAATAACAGGGAGACCGATAGCGATTACCGGCCGTTTTGGTTAAAAGAGTCGTTAATCAGGTTTGGTTTTGGTATTTACCTCATACATCCCTTACCTTTAAGAATTATGGTGCATTTTGGGTTAAATTACCGGTTGATTAATCCGGTACTGGCTATACCTTTGCTTACGCTGCTTTGCCTCGCCATCAGTTATGCAATAGCCTGGTTAATCAGCAAATTACCATATGGCAAATATGTTACAGGATAAACGTTAAGACATGTCTTTTTTTAAGTTTGTTTTTCAGGATTGGCATGCTAACCGGGGCAATGCAAAAGGGCGGGTTATTCTGGTCCTTTTCCGTATGGCCAACTTTTGTTCTACCCGAAAAATATATTATTACATAGGCTTTCCTTACCTCATGTTTTACCGCATACTGGTAGAGTGGTTTTTCAGTATCGAAATACCATGGAATACCAAAATAGGTAAGAACCTGGCCCTGTATCATGGTCAGGCACTGGTGATGACCAACCAGGTAATCATTGGCGAAAATTGTACTTTACGGCAATGCACCACCATTGGTAACAAGCAGCTTAAAGACGGCGGCTTCAGTACATCGCCAATTATCGGTAATAACGTGGATATTGGCAGTAATGTGTGTATTATTGGCGGTATTACCATTGCCGATCATGTAAAAATTGGCTGCGGTAGTGTGGTAGTAAAAGATGTATCGGCCTATAGCACCGTTACCGGCAATCCCGGTGTTGAACGCAAAAGAATAACTCCTGTAAACGATAACCTTCTACTATGAGCAAGCCGCGCGTACTGTTTAGCATACCCACACGGCACCATGTGGAGATAGCGTTAGATGAGCTGGAAGGCTTGCAGGAATTAGGCTATCCATGCGGGCAGTTTAACTATGCCGCTAAAGAGGGGATAACCTCAACCGCCGGACGGTTAAAAGTGATTTTAAGCAATGCATGGGCACTGGTTAAGGTAGCCAAACAGTTTAAGCCGGATGTAATTTACTTTAATTCCCGGCTGGAGTTTATTGCCGGTATGCGTGATTATATCACCATCCGGATGTTCAGGCTTTTTTATCGCAAGCCGGTTTGTATTTTACTCAAATCGCATGGTTCGGATATAGATGTTTTGCATAGCAAACAGCGCCTGTTGAGCAAAACAATTTTGCCTTATCTTCAAAAACATATTACAGGATGGCTGTTTTTGTCGTCCGAGGAACGTAGGTTGGTTGTTAATGCCGGCTTTCTACCGGAGCAGCGCGTGTTTGTAACCAAAAATATTGTACGCAATACTCATTTTAAGCATGATAGCTCTTTTAAAGAAAGACATCATATACCAGCGGATAGTAAAGTTCTGCTTTTTGTTGGGCGCTTAATTAAAGAAAAAGGTATATACGAGGTGCTCGAAGGCTTTGCCAGGCTCGATGCATCATCAAAAAAGGCTGTATTAGTTGTAGTAGGCTGGGGGGCAGAAGAAGCGGAGCTGAAGCAATTAACCGAGCATTTGAATATCGCGGACTGTGTAATATTTACCGGCTTTATACCCGAACAGGATGTAGTAAGCTACTATGCCAATAGCGATGTGTTGGTATTTCCTACTTACTTTCCCGAAGGTTTCCCGATGGCGCTATTTAACTCGGTGGCTGCCGGGTTAGGTATTGTGACCACACCTATCAGGGCCGCAGCTGATTACTTGAGGTCGCCCGATAATTGTTTATGGGCCGAGGGGCAAAACAGTAAAAGTGTCTATCAGTCACTCAAAGCACTATTGAATGATGAGAAACTCCTCCAAGATATGAAACAACGAAATATTGTAAAAGGGCAGGAGTTTAGCAAAGCGCAGGTAGCGGCCGAACTAAGCGCAATTATACAACAAGCAATAAAACTGTAATGGGACTGGTTGGTACACTTAAAAAATTAAGGAACGAGTTTTTGCGGAGTGTGGTTTACCGCCGCTATCAGATTGGGCCTGGTTTTTATAGTGGTATCAGGGTCCGGATATGGGCCCGGCAAAAGGTACAAATAGGCCGTAACTTTTACATAGGC
>CAXYKR010000296.1:0-8316 GCA_964277815.1 uncultured Mucilaginibacter sp.
GTGGGTTTAGCCACATCCGAGTCGGCCGCCATTGTAGAGTTTTTGATGCGCCTGCCGTCGCCATCTGCCGATATTAAGGCTGCCATAACAAATGCTGTTGCCTGGTTTGATGCGGTTAAGATTACCGGTTATCGGTTTGACCATATTACCGATAACAGCCAGCCATCTAAAAAAGATGCCGTTTTAGTGGCCGACCCAAACTCAACCATTTGGGCACGGTATTACGAGATTGGTACCAACCGGCCATTCTTTTCGGGCCGTGATAGCCAGAAAAAATATAACCTTACCGAGATAGAAAATGAACGCCGTGCCGGTTACGCCTGGTATGGGGTGTGGCCTGCCAAAATACTGAGCAAGCAGTATCCGGCCTGGGCGCAAAAAAATAGCGTAAATTGATGAATTGCATATGAGACTTTCCAGATATAACTTAAATAAGATAAACCTGCCAGATGTAGTGGTGCCTGATGCTAAGGTATTTGAGCTGCCCGAAAAAGTATTGCAGTTTGGTACCGGCGTATTGCTGCGTGCCCTGCCCGATTATTACATAGACAAAGCCAACCGTGCCGGTGTGTTTAATGGGCGCGTAGTGGTGGTAAAATCAACCGATACAGGTTCGGCCACCGAGTTTGACCGCCAGGACAGTTTGTACACATTGTACATCAAAGGTATTGACAAAGGTACAGAAGTTGACGAGCAGATTGTATGTTCGGCCGTGAGCCGGGTGTTGGCTGCCGGTGATGGCTGGGACGCCATATTGAAAGTTGCCCAAAGTCCAGATTTAAAAGTGGTGATATCCAATACCACCGAGGTAGGTATTCAACTGGTGCAGGATGATATCCGCAAAAGTCCGCCGGTGTCTTTTCCAGGTAAATTATTAGCGGTGTTGTACGCGCGTTTTGAGGCGTTTAAAGGCAGCGCCGATAGCGGTTTGGTAATTGTACCTACCGAGCTGATTGTAGACAACGGCAAAAAACTGGAATCCATCGTGCTTGAACTGGCCCATCTAAATAAATTAGAGCCTGCCTTTATGGATTGGCTGGAAGAGCATAATCATTTCTGTAACTCATTGGTTGACCGTATTGTGCCCGGCAAGCCACAGCCAGAACTGGCCAAAGCCATGGAAGAAAGTTCTGGCTATGAGGATGATTTACGCGTAGTGTCAGAGGTATATTCGCTTTGGGCTATTGAAGGCAACCAGCACGTAAAGGATGTGCTTAGTTTTGCGCAGGTAGATGAAGGCGTGGTCATCGTACCCAACATCGAGATGTTCAGGGAGTTAAAGCTCCGCTTGTTAAATGGTACGCATACCTTAAGCTGCGCAGTGGCGTTTTTGTCTGGCTTTAAAACGGTGAGCGAAGCGATGGAAGATGAGTCGTTCGCTAACTTCATTAACCAGCTGATGCTTAAAGAAATTGCACCGGCCATACCTTATGAGGTAGATTACAACACCGCTGCCGATTTTGCCGGTAAGGTGTTAGACCGTTTCCGCAACCCATCTATCGAGCACCAGTGGATTAGTATTTCGGCGCAGTACTCATCAAAAATAAAAATGCGTACTATACCGTTGCTGTTAAACCACTACAAGTTGCATAACTTTGTACCTCACTATTTTGCATTTGGTTTTGCGGCCTTTATCCGGTTCATGAAATCAGTAAAAAATGAGGACGGTAAATACATTGGCAATAATAATGGCAGCGATTATGTCATTACTGACAGCCAGGCAGATATATTTAGCGAGGCATGGAAAATGCAGGAGTTACCACAAGTGGTTAACACCTTGTTAAGCAATAAAGCTTTATGGGATGCCGACTTAACTCAATTGCCGGGTTTTGAAGCAGCAGTGTTGCAACACCTGCAACAAATTACTGATGAAGGCACACGCGCAATTTTATTAAAAGAAACTACAGTTTAAAAGGAGTAATACTGATGAGACAGACAATATTGAAAATCCATCCGGATGATAATGTACTGGTTGCTTTAGTTGATTTGCCGGTAGGCCAGCAAATCACTTACGGCGCCGATACTTTTACCACCATTGACCCGGTACCTGCTAAACATAAGGTAGCGATTCATGATATACAGGCCGACGAAGATATTATTATGTACGGTGTACTGGTAGGCAAAGCGCAGCACGAAATTAAATCGGGTGGCGTAATTACAACCAGTAACATTCGCCATGCTGCCAATAGTCACCTCACCGAAAGTAAACATGCTGCCGGCTGGCAGCAGCCGGATGTTAGTGCCTGGCAAAGCCGTACCTTTAATGGCTTTCACCGTGCCGATGGCAGTGTTGGTACTGCCAATTACTGGCTGGTAATACCTATGGTATTTTGCGAGAACCGCAACCTTGAGGTTTTGCAGGAAGCTTTGGTAAAACCCCTGGGTTACGGTCGTAAAAAAACTTACGAAACCAAGGCTCAACAATTAATCAACAAAGTTAAATCGGGCGGCAGCATTGACGAGGTGTTATATACAGAGATTGATGCAGATGATGCCGCAAGCCGCGAAAGCAAGGTTTTCCCGAATGTAGACGGTATTAAATTTTTGACCCATACTGGTGGTTGTGGCGGTATACGCCAGGATGCCGAAACGCTATGTGGTTTATTGGCCGGCTATATTACCCATCCTAATGTTGCCGGTGCAACGGTGTTGAGTTTGGGCTGTCAGAACGCGCAGGTAAGTATATTGCAACGCGAAATAGAAAAGCGTTCGCCTAGCTTTAGCAAGCCGCTGTACATTCTCGACCAGCAAACCATAGGTAAGGAGTCAGATATGATTGAGCAGGCTTTGCGTAAAACGCTGGCCGGTTTAATTCAGGCTAATGAGGCTACTCGTCAGCCAGCGCCTTTGAGTAAAATTACCATTGGTTTGGAGTGTGGCGGTTCTGATGGTTTTTCGGGTATTTCGGCCAATCCAGCTATCGGTTACACCTCAGATTTGCTGGTGGCTTTAGGTGGTTCGGTGATATTAGCCGAGTTTCCGGAGCTTTGCGGTGTTGAGCAAAACCTGATTGACCGTTGTGTGCAGGAAGAAGATGCCGACCGCTTTGTTAGCCTGGTGCGTACCTATGCCCAGCGTGCAGAAGAAGTAGGCTCGGGCTTTGACATGAATCCGTCGCCGGGTAATATTAAAGATGGTTTAATTACCGATGCAATTAAATCGGCAGGGGCGGCCAAAAAAGGTGGTACCTCACCCGTAGTTGACGTATTGGATTATCCCGAAAAAGTAGTGCAGCCAGGTTTAAATCTGCTTTGTACTCCCGGTAACGACGTAGAAAGTACTACGGCCGAGGTAGGTTCGGGAGCTAACGTGGTATTGTTTACGACAGGCTTAGGAACACCAACCGGTAACCCGATTGTGCCTGTGGTTAAAATTGCCACTAACACTAACCTGTATAACAAAATGAGCGACATCATCGACTTAAATACAGGTACTATTATTGAAGGCGAGGAAACCATCGAGCAAGCCGGCGAACGTATTTTAGATTACGTAGTTAAAGTAGCCAGCGGCGAAGTAGAAGTTTGTGCCGTGCGTCATGGTCAAGACGACTTCATCCCATGGAAACGTGGTGTGTCGCTGTAATAGCTATCAAAATCATACTAAACAAAATGGCCGGTGTATTTTTTGCACCGGTCATTTTGTTTAGCAGTTTTATGTTTTACAAAGACGCTCGCAATGTTAAATAAAAAGGGTTCTCTATATGTTCGCGACGGTTGTTAATAACCATCTGGGCAACAATTTCGCCCATTTTCTGGAAATCGGTCGAGATGGTAGTCAGTCCGTTTAAGATAATTTTTTTTAACGGCGTCTCGTTGTAGGAGATGATGCCTACGTCTTCGCCTATTTTTAAATCAGTTTGCAGTAAGCGCTCAATTAATACTACCACGTCGTTTTCCATGAGCGTAATGTACACCTCACCGCTATTCAGCGGTTCTTCCTGAATATCGCGTACCAGTTTATAATTAAAGGCATATTGGGTACAAAAGCTGTAAAAGCCTTTCAGTATCTCGGTAGAGTGATAAGTGTGTTCAGGGAATACAATTTTAATAGTCTGGTATTTACTTAACGGTTGTAACGCTTGCTCTAAAGCTTTGAAAATATCCTGCTCAAAATTTTCGTATACCGCTGCATATTCTCCTTCAATACCTTTCACCATCTTGTCCAGCAAAATGAGTTTTTCTTTAGGTATTTTATTAATGACGTCGCTGGCGTTTTCGCTGCCGCCATCCAAAAAGTGACTGATGATGACGTAATGCGTGTAATCCTCATGAGCATTGTCGAGCAGCTTTTTAAACAGCGAAAAGTCGTTGTTGTAAATATATAAGTCGATGGCGGCCTGATTGTCCAGTCCGGCTACAATAGCATCGTATATTAATTTTTTGTGGGTGCTGAGTTTGTTAAACAACAAAAAAACCTTGAAGCGCTGCATGGTCTCCACGCTTTTAATATAATAGCCCTTGCCCGGTACCGAGCCCAGTATACCAATCGACTTTAAATGCTTGTAAGCTTTCTCGGCCGTATCGCGCGATATCTCGAAGTTGTAGTTCAACTCATTAATAGAAGGTAAAGTATCATTACGGTTAAGCCGCCCATCCCTTACCGCCTTGGCTATCGAGTTGGCCAGTTGCAGGTATTTAGGGGTCGACGAGTAATAATCTATCTCGATGTACTCTAAAAATGAGGTTGGTTTCATGGGCGGTAGTATAATCGGTCGGAGCTTCGTCTGTCAGGTTTGGTTTTCAAGCATGTAAAGCCGGGTGTGTGGCTGTTCGGGTCGGATAATTAAAAAGGCCTGTCAGGTAAGCACTAACGCGATAAGTTTATTGTCAAAATTATACTTATTTATGTTAATTTTTCATCATAGTTGCTTTTAAATTTTTGGTATAATCAGCCGGCGTTAGTAAGCTGTTGCTTCAAAATAACCATGACAGTGCATGATAGCTGTGTTATACAGCTTTTCTACTTTCGCTTTAACCAATTATATTAAATTAGAGCTAATGCAGGCAGTTTTAGGAGTTATTTTTCATTTTATCGGGGGCTTTGCCTCGGGCAGTTTTTACATCCCTTACAAAAAAGTTAAGGGCTGGGCCTGGGAAAGTTTCTGGATTGTAGGCGGTATTTTTTCATGGCTTATTGTGCCGCCTTTAGCTGCCTGGCTAACCATTCCAAACTTTACTGATATCATTAAAAATACTTCTGGTCATATCCTGCTGCTGACCTACTTTTTTGGGGTACTATGGGGTATTGGTGGTTTAACCTATGGCTTGGGCGTACGTTACTTAGGTGTTGCCTTAGGTAGCTCGGTCATACTGGGTTTATGTTCTATATTCGGTTCGCTCATCCCATCCATTTATTACAATTTCTTCCCCGAGCCTAATAAGGATACCATTACGACCTTGATGACTACCCACTGGGGGCAGATGGTGTTATTGGGTATCCTGGTCTGCGTTATCGGTATTGTGATTTGTGGCAGGGCAGGGGTATTGAAAGAGAAAGAATTGTCGCAAGGCAGGGATGTAACGGAAGCCAACTCCGATTATAAATTTGGCTTAGGCATCACCCTGGCCATCATCTCGGGTGTGTTAAGCGCCTGTTTTAACTTTGGCATTGAGGCCGGTCACTCCATGGCCGAAACCGCTAACAACATCTGGATGGCGGCTAACCCGGGCAAAGGCAATTTCCTGTACCAAAATAACGTAACCTATGTAGTGATACTTTGGGGCGGTTTAACTACCAACTTTATCTACTGTATGGTGTTAAACGCCCGTAACAAAACCTTTGGCGATTATACCAACAAGAAAACACCGCTCGTGGCCAACTACCTGTTTTCGGCATTGGCCGGTACTACCTGGTTTTTGCAGTTCTTCTTCTATGGTATGGGCGAAAGTCGTTTGGGCAATGGTCCAAGCTCGTGGATACTGCACATGGCGTTCATCATCCTGATTGCTAACTGTTGGGGACTGGTATTAAGAGAGTGGAAAGGTGTAAGCCGTAAAGCTTACATTACCGTGGTGGCCGGTATTGCTACTATTATATTATCCGTACTGATTGTGGGCTACGGTAATTCATTAAAATAACAACTGTATAAGTAAAAACATCCAAATTCATATGTCTGTTAAAACAACCGAATTTAAGCACGTAAGCTATTTATGGGACGACGCCAAAGCCGCCGAACTGGCAGGTGACGAAGTAGCCCTGTTAATATACCGATCTAACTTATTAGGTGCCGATTTGCGCCTTACCAACTACGGTGGTGGTAATACCTCTTGCAAACTGATGTCAAAAGACCCGTTAACCGGGCAGGACGTAGAAGTCATGTGGATTAAAGGCTCTGGCGGCGATATCGGTACCTTGAAAAAAAGCGGCCTGGCTGCTTTATATGTTGACCGCCTGCGCAGTCTTAAAAATGTATACCGCGGTGTTGAGCACGAAGACGAAATGGTAGAACTGTTTAACCATAGCATCTACGATTTAAATTCAAAAGCGCCATCTATTGATACGCCTTTGCACGGCTTTTTACCATTTGCTCATATAGACCACTTGCACCCTGATGCGGCCATTGCTATTGCTGCGGCTAAAGACGGTAAGCAAATAACGGAAGAGTTGTTTGGCGGTACCATTGGTTGGGTAGAATGGAAAAAACCCGGTTTCGAGTTAGGCTTGCAGTTAAAAGCCTGTTTAGATGCCAACCCTGGCATCCGTGGCATTATGCTGGGTTCGCACGGGTTGTTTACCTGGGGCGATACCGCTTACGAAAGCTATATTAATACTCTAGAGGTGATTGAAAAATGTGCCGAGTACCTGGAGCAAAACTATGGTAAAAAAGGCCCGGTATTTGGCGGACAGAAAGTACAAAGCCTGGACGAAGCCGGTCGTAAAAAACAAGCGGTAGCTTTGGCTCCAATTTTACGGGGTTTCTGCTCAAGCGAGCGCAACATGATTGGTCATTTTACGGATGATGCCCGCGTGTTGGAATACATCAACTCTAACGATTTGGAAAGGCTGGCCCCAATGGGTACCAGCTGTCCTGACCACTTTTTACGTACCAAAATTAGCCCGCTGGTTTTAGACCTGGCGCCTGATGCTGACTTGAGCGATGTAGAAGGTTTAAAAGCTAAATTAGCTCCTGCATTTGAGGCTTACCGCCAGATGTATACCGACTACTACAACACTTGCAAGCATTCAAACAGCCCGGCTATTCGTGATACTAACCCGGTAATTATTTTGTATCCGGGTGTAGGTATGTTCAGCTTCTCTAAAGACAAACAGACTGCCCGTGTAGCTGCCGAGTTTTACACCAACGCCATCAACGTAATGAAAGGTGCCGAGGCTATCTCTGAGTATACTTCGTTACCACGCCAAGAAGCTTTTGATATTGAATACTGGCTGTTAGAAGAAGCCAAGTTACAGCGTATGCCTAAGCCAAAAGCTTTATCGGGCCGTATTGCTTTAATTACCGGTAGTGCCGGTGGCATTGGTAAAGCTATTGCCAAAAAGTTTGTGGAAGAAGGTGCCGTTGTGATTTTAAACGACATGAACGCTGAGCGTTTAGAAGGTGCCGGCGAGGAGTTTAAAGCCGCTTACGGTAAAGATTCTTATGCAACTGCCGTAATGGACGTAACCAGTGCCGAGCAAATTCAGGCTGCTATGGATGTAGCTGCCCTTAACTTTGGTGGTGTTGACCTGATTGTAAACAACGCAGGTTTATCCATCTCTAAAACCATTGCCGACCATACCGAAAAAGACTGGGATTTATTGTATGACGTATTGGTTAAAGGCCAGTTCTTTGTAACCCAGGTTGCCGTAGCAGTGATGAAAAAACAAGCTATTGGTGGTGACGTGATTAACATTGTAAGCAAAAACGCCTTAGTAAGCGGTCCTAACAACGCCGGTTACGGTAGTGCAAAAGCTGCACAATTACACCTGAGCCGCTTAAATGCTGCCGAGTTAGGTCCGGATAAAATCCGTGTTAACGTGGTTAACCCTGATGCGGTAATCAGCGATAGCAATATCTGGGCTGGCGGCTGGGCCGAAGGCCGTGCTAAAGCTTACGGTATTACCGTAGCCGAACTACCTGCTTACTACGCAAAACGTACTTTACTCAACGAGATTATTTTACCGGTAGACATTGCCAACGCCTGTTTTGCCTTAACCGGCGGCTTATTAGCCAAATCAACCGGTAACGTCATCAACGTTGACGGTGGTGTTGCAGCCGGCTTCGTAAGATAAGGAAGCCCCCTCTAAATCTCCCCCTGAAGGGGGAGACTTTTGATAATCACGCCTTACTAAGCCCTCCCTCCCGGGGAGGGTTTGGGT
>CAXYKR010000297.1:0-4228 GCA_964277815.1 uncultured Mucilaginibacter sp.
CGAAATAGGTGGAACCGATATAAAAATTGGCCGTCGAAGCGCTTTTTACAGATATACCGGGCATTTTAAGCGCTTTAAAATAGTTTTGAAATGCGCGATCATGATCGCCCGCCAAATAATAATCATACCCTGCGGCAATTATAGATTGGCAACGCAAGTTGACATCATCCAGTGCTTGTGATCGGGCAACATAACTATCGGCCGCCGCATAGTCCTTTTGTGCGAAGCTATATGACCGCATTAATTCATTCGTCAAAAAAATGAACCTTGGTACCCGCAATTTTTCGGCAAGTGCTACGCTTTGTAGGTAATATGTCACAGCATTTGGTGATTGCAGAAATTTATAATTGTTCCCGATGCGCATTAAAAGCACCACCTTGGCGGTGTCTTCACGGGCTGTTTTAAGTACACCCAGCAAAGAGTCGATACGTGCCTGACTAGGTGTTTGTGCGCACACCAGCCCCGGTAACATTACCAACCATAAGAGAAGTAGTTTACAGTGGGGGTAATTGTTTTTTGCCAATATTGCGGAGATTTAAGTCCCTCTAATATAAAGATATCCGACGGTTTTTAGCAAGTATATTAACTTTAATATAAATTTAACATTGAGTAAGTTGAGAGGTCGGTCGGTGAGCAATGAGCGAATAATAGAATGAGTGAGTGAGTGAGTGAGTGAATATCCCGAGGGCGTCATTGCGCGGTTTGGCCTGCTTACTCATTAGTTTCATTTGCACACATGCACATTTGCACATCAAAGGTTCACTCATTTAAAATCCACTAATTGGCTATCAGTTGCCATCCGGCGTGTATACCGGCTCAGTGGGTTTGGGCATAGTCAGCTTGGTATCCATTTCAGCAAACAGGGCATTAACCACAGGCCCCTTTACGGTATCTGGCGTTACCACGTACCAATTAGTGCCATTGTCATCACTCACTACCGGTACATTGCTTTTTACGGTTAATGTTCCGTTACCTACATGGGCAATCATGGTTTGCGGAACGTAGGCAAATTTGTGTTGACCCACTGTTACTACAGCGCTGGGCATGCCAGCCGTTATACTTTTGATGTCTAAGCCCGATTTGCTTAATTTTTCAAATCTTTTTTCCAGTACAGTGACCAAGCCATTTACACCGCCCGACTGGGCAACTGCCGGCGGATAATAATAGCCTGCTACAGCTTTATAATCGCCGTTTAATTGGGCTTCGCCCGTAAGCTGAACCACCTCTTTAATTTTGGCTTGTTGCTGAGCATCTGTTTGTGCCGATAATTTAAAAGTGAATGCAAAAATAATAAGCAGTAATAAGGATAAACGTTTCATGCAATAAATATAAATATGGATTTGACTATAACAATATGAGAAAGGTAAAATACAAAGCTCACTTTTGAGTGGTTGTAAGCATGGCGTACAATCTTACAAATTAATAGTGCCTAACCAGATTGTTTTTACTAAACATACAGTACCCTTTTTAAAAGCGGCATAGTGAAGCTTATGGGTTACATGCCACCGGAAGCGACTACATGCATACTAAAGGCCGGAATGTTAATCTTGCCCCTAATTTCCGGAAACAGGGTCTCCATTTTTTTGGCAACTAGGGCATTGTATGGCATAATGTACCAACGCGCCCCTTTGTTGTCGCTCACGGCCAGAAGGTATGTTTGGGCAGAATATATTTCGCCAGATAACGGCGCTACCATCGTTTGCGGAATCAAAGCAAACCTGCGGCTGCCGGTAGTACTTATGGGCTCAGGAGTGCCGGCAGTGATGCTTTTGATGAGGGTGCCGCCCTTAATTAGCCGGCGATGCGTCTCGTTCATGCTTTGCAACAATTTTTCCCGCCCGCCAGATGCAAAGAACTTTGGGTAGTAATTGGCCAACACTGTTTCGTTTTCGCCTTTACGCATGGCCTGGCTAACCAACTGGGCCAATGCCTTGATTTTTCGGGTTTCCTGAACTGTAATTTGAGCCGATGACG
This sequence comes from uncultured Mucilaginibacter sp., assembly GCA_964277815.1. GTDB lineage: Bacteria > Bacteroidota > Bacteroidia > Sphingobacteriales > Sphingobacteriaceae > Mucilaginibacter. The sequence continues at coordinate 1,975 of CAXYKR010000297.1, forward strand.
GGCAGGCAAAAGTTAGGATTAACAGCAGTAATAAGGAAAGGCGTTTCATAGCCCGAAAGATAGCAAGACTACCGCAATTTTTATTATTTTTCCGGAACAACAAAACCACGAATCACACATCCCCATTAAATCCAGTCACTTTGAAACGCTTAGTATTTTTATTGTTTCTGATTCTATCGCAATTTGCCTGCAAGGCGCAGTCTTACACCCCGCTCAGTCTTACCCAAAAAATATTTTCGGCAGACAGCTTTCCTGACCTTAAGAAATACTGTATTGATGAGTATCGGGGCAGCCCCAACGGGCATGATTTTCCGCCCGATGCCAGGGTTGAATGTAGGCTGCTGGGGCAAAACAAGCAAACTGCCGTGGTTAACGTGAGCCTCACTAAAAGCGGCCAAACGTATGATATGTATCTGCACTTAAAAAAAGATTCGGTATGGAAGGCGGCGGCGTTCCGTGCCCTGGCCCTAACCGGAATGATTGAACAAATTAACCAGTATTTGAAGTCGCTTAGCCCAAAACAGGTAGACAGCATGGTTACCGCACCAGGCAAAACCGGCAAGCTTTTTACCAGCAGGGCCGAATACGAATTTATGCTGGGCAACATCTCACTAACCTTAGCGTCAGATTCGCAGCTGGTAGCTCATTTTAAAAAAAACAAAGCGGCGTTTGAAACACTGAAAGACAACCTGCTCAAGAACGGTATTTTACGCTCGGATGTTGGCGTAAAACGGATGAAGAACCCGGCCCCGATGATGAAGCGATTGAAAGCGTTATACATCGAAAATGCATTTCGCGAGCGGACGGAAGTGCCCCATAACATTAACTTTTTAATTGGCGGCATCACTGATAATAGTGTAGGCTACCTGTACGTCCCCAAGGAGCGCGATGTGCCCGAAATGTCGCCACGCGATTATATTATGGTTCGCAAAATAGCCGACGGGTGGTATTTATATAAAACTACTTAATCAAAAACCGCAGTTTGACATCAAAAAAAACGCCCCCTGTTACTATACTGCCTCACCTTACGTACAGGCAATAAAAAACAATGAAACACTTAACTACCTTATTACTATCCGTATGTTGCCTGCTTGGCGCAGCCTGTAAAAAAGAAAGCAATCCTTCGTCTATTGAAGGCCGGTGGAACCTTACCGAAACTTACACCAGTACGGGCGGCGCAACCGACTGGAAACCTGTTACCGATAAAAGGCTTACCGAGTTGGTAGAATTTAAAGCTAATGGTGTTTACAGCAGCAGCCGTAAACTGGATTTTGATCGATACCAAGTAACAGATAGTGTAACGCTGGTTTTGTTCTCTTCGGTGGTTGCCACGCAGCCTAAATATTTCTACCGCTTTAAGCTCACCAATAATTCGCTGGAACTTAGCCCAACCGCCCCGTATATATGTACCGACGGTTGCACAGCCAGATATACGCGGACAAAATAGTTACTGTAGTTTTTAGAAAATGTGTTGATGAAAGACTTCATTCACAGCACATTTATAATATAATCCAACAATGAAACCGCCCGGTAAATTTCAGGCGGTTTTGATATTTGTTTATTGGTATATGGTGATGCCGGATTTATCCCGTCACCTTCAGGCTGTCAATCAAATTATCTTTTAAACTAAAGTGAAACTTCAGCACTAATGGGCTGCCGGGAAAAGTGCCGGAGACCTCGGTAGTGAGCGTTCCGTTTGTTCCCGATTGTTCGTATTGCAAAGGCATCATCACCGAGCGGTATTTCTGGTTCGACTCCTCAATCCACCGGTAAATTTCGGGTTTGCCGGTATGGGTTTTGCCTTCGTCGTGCACCGTGGCCAACTCGGTAAAACAATCCGCATACGCCTTGCTGTCAAAAGTATTTTGCGCCTCTACCAGGCGCGCAATAATGAGTGGTAATTCCATAATATATTAATGATGAGGTGTTAAATAGTGGGGATAGTGCCGCCGTCAATTACAAAATCAGACCCGCTGAGGTAGCCGGCCCGCGGCGAGGCCAGAAAGCCCACCAGTTCGGCCACTTCGGCAGGTTCGGCCGGGCGGCCGGCGGGTATGCCGCCCAATGCGTTCATCACACTCTGCCGCGCTTCTTCAATGGTGCTGTTGGCGCTCTGCGCAATCCGCTCCAAAAAGTGCTCGGTATTGTCGGTGTTAATCCATCCCGGCGATACGGTGAGCACCCGCACGCCTTTAGCCGTTACCTCTTTAGCAAGGCCTTTGCTGTAATTAATCAGTCCGGCCTTGGCAGCCGC
>CAXYKR010000298.1:0-5761 GCA_964277815.1 uncultured Mucilaginibacter sp.
GCCCGGTGTTAAACTTAGGATAAAAATGGGCGGTGGCCTCTAAAAACTGCCGGGCACTGATAGCAGGAAGGTACACCTCCTCGGGTACAAAAAACAGTTCCTCTAAAAAGGCAGGTTGCCGCTTACGGGCTTCGCGGCCGTTTACGGTGCAGCTTCCGCTTTGCGGAAACACCAGGCCGGCAATGTTTTTTAACAGGGTGGACTTTCCGGCCCCGTTTTTACCCAGCAAGCCATAAATATGGCCGGGCAACAGGTTTAGGTTCAGGTTTTCGAAAAGCATGTGCTTGCCGTAACCAAATGACAATTGTGATACGTTTACCATAATAGTGTATTAGTTATATAGTACACTACAAATGTAGACATTGAATTGTTATTTCCAAATATTATTTTTTATTTTTTTGGGGGTGGGTCATTGAGGTTAGATGATATTTAGATCAGTTGGTCATACCGATACATTTCAGTGTCGTACAAATAGTCAGTTAAGACTTTCCGCAGTTTGCCTTTGCTTAGAAACAACAGACCTTTATTTTCTATTTACGCTTACTGCTTTGTCTTGATTCAGAATTTACAGAATTGATGAATTTGCAGAATGACCTTTGAGCCACACCTGAATCCTCCCCTCCGGGGAGGACTTTACTTCTAATGAAGTAACCGATTCTGTAAATTCATCAAATTCTGTGAAAATTCCGGTTCAGACAACTTTCGCTTCAGCATATTTTTGGCTGATGGTTGATTATTATCTGAACCGGAATTTGACGAATTGTAAGAATTAACAGGATTGCTTATTAAGCCTATTAAAGTCCTCCCTTCCAAAGAAGAGTTAAATAAAGCTGCAACCAAAACAGAATATTAATTTATCGTAAATCAATATATTTATTTTGAATTACAATTGAAATAGATTTATATTTACACAAAATGTAATCGCATGAAAAATATTGCTGTTTGGATGAAAGCCATCACTGTTGTGCTTTGGGTTTCGGTTATTGGGTTTGGTATCACGCTGGTTAATACTACGGGTTTGCTGTTTACTACTAACGACATGGTGGCTAACGTCTGGGTAAAATCGTCAGTCGCTCCGAGTACGAAACAAACAGAATTACGGGTCACCGAAGGCGTGCTTTCGTTTAAGTCGGACCGGATGCTCGATCGGGTGTTTTTTAAGCATGTTTACGGTTACCACAATTTTATGCAGTCGCTGTTTACCTTTGTGGTGTGCTTGCTGCTGTTGATTACCGTCCGGAAAATAGATTTACAAAATCCCTTTACCCTACAGGTAGCCAGGCATATCAATATTATTGGCTTGGCATTCATCGTTTATGGCTTGCTCAGCCTCGGGGCTTCATTGTATATGGAGTACCGTATTGTGCAGGTAAACCCCGCGGTAAGCAGTGCCTATCATGACTTTAGGGATGATTTGTCGAATATCAAAATCGGAGTATTTATTTTAATATTGGGGCTGATTTACCGGGTTGGAGTAAACTTTCAGCAAGAAAATCGTTTAACTATATAAAAACGAATGCCTATTGTGATTAATATAGATGTGATGCTGGCCAAACGCAAAATGTCGATGAACGAGCTGCAGCAACGCGTGGGCATTACGTTGGCCAATTTGTCTATTCTCAAAAATGGCAAGGCTAAAGCCATCCGTATCGAAACACTCGACCTGGTGTGCAAGGCACTGAACTGCCAGCCGGGCGATATTTTAGAATATGTGCCCGAGTGATGGTTTTATGCTTTTAACCTGTTAGGTTTGTAGTCATCACGCTCAATGTTATTGATGAAAACCTTTACCCTTGCCCTGCTGTCTTTTTTATGTGCGTTTGACGCCCTGGCACAAAACCAAAAGCTACGCGCCGATGCCAAACAGGATGCTTTATGGATGCGGCAGTACCTCAACAGAGAAAACAAACTGGAAGCTGCCAAAGATGATGCTGCCGCACGGGTAAAATGGCTGAGCGGAAAAATTATTTACACGCCCGACAGCTGCCTGAGGTTTTGCCAACTAATGGGCCGAATAGGTACACGCACCGGGCCGGTTTACACGGCCACCGCGCAAGGCATGTACCAGGGCAAAGTAATTAATTTAGCGATCCCGACCGACAATGAATATTATAGCTTTAGCGACTACCCTATTGCAACCATCGTAAGGCTATACTCAGGCAAACAAAGCAGTTACCTGATGCTGTCGGCCAGTTATGGTTGGCCCTTGAGCGTGGCACTGGTTAGTCGCAATCTGTCGGCTCCGTTAAAAAAATAGTGGTTAAACCCCAACCGCTTTTATCATGCCGCTACGTTACTGAGACTTAGCAAAAATGAACTTACGGATATAGGTTTTGAGCAAACTACTGAAACACGTAGATATGGAACGGACGAGGTTATATCAGGGAACTCCCTACATGCCCAGCCTGTTTTTACTTTTAAGAGCAAAAGGCTGGCGTCGTACCTTAAATACGACATTGGTGACAACACCATCACTTTTATGGTGAATACGTACAACTATAAAAACGAGGCTGAAGAAAGTGAAAATACAGACAAACAACCATTATTTGTAACCCGGCACAGCGGTTATTTTTCTTACAAAGGAGACTCCTTTATGATGGAAGAAAACAATACCAGCTATGAACCCAAATTGCAATCGCTCTCTAAAGTGATTGCTACCCGAAACTTTAAAACCGGCAAGTACATCACCAAAGTAATAGCTACCATACAATACGAAGAAGTTGGTTTTAGCGTTTTGCCTGTGCTATATACCGACTATTACATCAACGGTAAAAAGTTTGGAAGTGTTGATAATACCATCAATATTGAACCTGACAAATTTACACTTGAACCTGAATTTACTGCGCTTGATGCTAACCATATAGTATTTTTTATAACCGACCGAACCAATGACCATCTTCCGGGAGATTGCGGCGCATGCGACTTTGAAAATTCTACTTTTATGCTGGCTACGCCATCTGGTGTGCGGCCACTGTTATATGTATCATGGGATACCCGGAACGTTTACACGCAATATGCCTACGTCGACAAAAACCTTGACAGAGAACACATCTTTTACCTGGAAGATGAAGAATCGACCCGCGATAACGGAAGTGAAGCACAAATAGCCGCAGCATACTGGAAAGATAAGTCGACCTATGTATTTAAAGTGAGTGACGGCAACAAATACCGTAACTTTTACCTAAAATTCATCAACCAACAATCAAAGATTAGCGTAAAGGTAATGCCAGGCCAGTTGATGGATGAAGAGAAAAAGCAAGAGGCTGAGAATTGAATGATGTAAAAACAGGCAGACAAACTCGGCATAATACTGGCTGAATAATGATGATGAAAGCAGTTATAAACCAATATAATCTCTAACTTTTTCTGCTAAAATGAGATGAGTCTGAATCAGGTACCGCCCCCACCCCTTCTTACAGAAAAGCTGACTCTGCGACCGCTCCTCAACACTGACGACCGCCAGATATTTGCCCTGCGTACCAACGCAAAAGTAAACCGTTACCTGTATAGGGCGCCAAGCCAGTCCATCGGCGATGCCCAAAAATTCATCCAAATCATCCTCCAAAATCAATCCCTTTACTGGGCCATCACGCTTACCGACAACAACACCCTTATCGGTACCGTTTGCTTGTTTAACTTGTCGGATAATCTTCAACAAGCCGAAATAGGCTATGAACTGTTACCCGAATTTCAAAGGAAAGGCATCATGCAAGAAGCTTTGCGCGCGGTGATTGATCTTGCATTTCAGCACTTGCGGCTTAACTCCTTGACGGCCTGCACACATGGCGAAAATGAGGCGTCGGTCAGGGTGTTAGAAAAATTGAAATTTGTTAGACAGCAGATGCAGGAAGATAATCTGGTGACTTACATATTGAACCGAAAACGATAAAAAGTATGATGTAATGGTTTGTTTTTCTATATTGCGTCGCCAATTACAAATACTCACCTCTGCTGCAATTACTGGTTGCAACTTTCAATTATAATTTCATTTGTATTTATTGCATCAACGGTGTGGTGTTGCAAAAGGAGGTTATAAAGGTTGGCCAGAGTAAGTTTTAAATAACCGTTCAAAGAACCGTCAACCCTCATCAACTATTAACCGTGAGTTTCGCTAAATACGCCCTTTCTTTACCTATTAGATATGTCAGCATCCCGGTCATCTTATTTTTTTCGTCGATTTCCGTATCAGCTCAAACTGCCGGCAGTCAACTTAAAAATGCAGACTCAGACGTTAGGTTATCAATTAATTTTAACAGAGACTGGAAGTTTAAGCTGGCTGATGTAAGCGGTGCAAATGAAAACTCATTTGACGACTTGAAGTGGGAAAAAGTAGGTATCCCCCACTCATTTAGTATCCCCTACTTTATGTCATCAGAGTTTTATGTTGGCTATGGCTGGTACCGGAAACATTTTAACGCACCGGAAGGGTTCAGTCAAAAAAAAGTAACACTCGAGTTTGAGGGCGTATTTCAGCAAGCAGAAATATATGTTAACGGGCAAAAAGTGGGCGAACACCAAGGCGGCTACACCGGTTTTTCTGTTGATATAACTAAAGCCCTTAAAGCCGGAGACAACATGGTTGCCGTTAGAGTAAACAACTTGTGGAATCCCCAACTTGCCCCCCGGGCCGGAGAACATGTGTTTTCGGGCGGTATTTACCGCGACGTTCATTTAGTAGTAACTAATTCTATACATGTAAACTGGTACGGTACGTTTGTACAAACTCCTGCGGTAAACAAAAACCAAGCTGTGGTTTTGGTTAATACCGACATCAGCAACGAAACCAATAAAGTCCAAACCGTTAAGCTAAAAACAGACCTGATTAGTCCTGATGGCAAAGTGGCGGCAAGTTTTACTTCGTCTGAGATTATAAAGTCAGGGTCATTTAAAACAGTAGCGCAAACTATTAACAAGGTAATATCGCCCAAATTATGGGATACCGAACATCCGTATTTGTATACAGCTGTAAGTTCGGTATCTGTTTCGGGCAAATTGATTGACCAATACAAAACCTCTTTTGGTATCCGCACCATAGAATGGACGGCAGACAAAGGCTTTTTTTTAAACGGTAAACATCTTTATTTACGCGGCGCCAACGTTCATCAAGACCACGCCGGATGGGGCGATGCAGTTACTAATGCAGGCTTTTTACGCGATGTACAAATGGTAAAAGATGCAGGTTTTAATTTTATACGCGGCTCGCATTACCCGCACGACCCGGCCTTTGCCGAGGCTTGCGACAGGTTAGGCATCATTTTATGGTCGGAAAACCCTTTTTGGGGTATAGGAGGTAGCGATAACGTACCGGATGGTTACTGGAACACCAGCGCCTACCCCACCAACGCCAAAGACACTGCAGCATTTGAAGCCAGCGTGAAACAGCAGTTTCGGGACATGGTCAGGATTTTTCGCAACCATCCATCGATAGCGGTATGGAGTGTATCAAATGAGCCTTTTTTTACGGCACAGCATACCATTCCATCGATGAGAAAACTTTTAAAGAAACTGGTTGACATTTCTCACGAGACTGATCCGACCCGAAGTGCAGCAATAGGTGGTGCACAGCGGCCGCTGGGTGATAACAGAATTGATAGGATTGGAGATATTGCCGGCTATAATGGCGATGGCGGTACAATAGACATATTTCAAAATCCCGGAATACCTAATTTGGTATCTGAATACGGTAGTACTACTGCCGATCGTCCTGGTAATTACTCTGCGGGTTGGGGCGACCTGAGCGCTATCAATGGCAGGGCCATTT
>CAXYKR010000299.1:0-4053 GCA_964277815.1 uncultured Mucilaginibacter sp.
GAATACCTTGAGGCCCCTGGATGCCTTGTTCGCCCACATCACCTTTTTGGCAGGAGGTAAAACTGATAGCTGCAACCGCGCAAATCAGCGCGTAAGACTTAATACGTAAAGTTAATTTCATAAATGAATCAATAGTTATTTCGGTTTAATTGCCGTAAACCTAAACCATTGTTTGGAAAGTGACAAATTAAGCATCGTCAAAATTTAAGAGACGATTTAAATGCAGGACGATTGGGCGCGATGTGGATGCGATTTTGGTTCGGACGAAAGCAAACATTAATAATTGCATTATTTAGCGCGAGTCTTAGTGCGATTGCTTAACGTAGTGGCCTGACTTGTGCTTTCGATCAAACAAGCACAAGTCAAGCCTTTGCTCGATTCCCCGGCAATAAGATTTGCGCTAAATGAATGTCGGAGTGATATTTTTCTCCCAACCCGTCGTGCCGAATTTATTTCGGCATCCCATCAGCATAAAAAACCTTACCTTCAACAATCCTATGGCAGCACTGCAATTACACTATACGGAAGACGAATTTAATAAACTATTAAACCAGCAAATTACCCCTGCGGATTTCTTGCAACAGGTAATGAAGCATGAGGGCGACGAACCAGCCAACCCAGGCAACAAGCCCTTAGTAATTGCTCAACTGGTGAGTTACCACAACCACACCGGCGCGGCACCGCAGATTGAAGATTTTGAACTGCTGGATGCTACCTGGGATGCAGCAACTTTGTCCGGCAAAGTAAAAATTAAATACACCGTACAACGGTTTTACGGCTGCTCTGATGTGAACACTGCCGAAAACGACCACGAAACCTGGAGTTACCAGATGGACACCCACCGTAAATGCGTAGTGGTTAACGCGCCGGATTTTGAGCGGTTGAGTCCGGGTGATGAGTTTTGATTGGGGGAGAATTCGTTTGATGAATTATATAGGGCGAGTATGTCGGGTAGGGTAGCGCGATGGCTACTTGTGCCCGAGTATTTAAGTCACGAGTAGCCGATCCTAAGTCGTTGCTGCATGCTAGTGCCAGTTGAGTAACGACCAAGTTATTTGTTACCGCTGATATTCTCAGTCGTTGATTCCGTAAATAAAGTTTGTAAGTCATCTGGTACAAAAGCCGTGGCATCCATCATCGGCAATATAAACATGCTAAAAGGAGTGTTCTTTGTTTTCTCATGTAATATACCTCTTGCTGTACCAATCGTCAACGAGATAATATGGCCGATAAATTGCGGTAAAACATTAACTAGAGCTAAATCATCATTGACAATTTTTTCCCACTCATCTGGTCTCACCACATAATTACAGCTCATCTTTAGTATTAAAAACGGGATATCTTTAATTTGAAATTCGAAAGTTGGAGTAATTACGATAGTTCTGTCTTCAATAATACTTCCGATTTGCATTTTGGTTTCTAATTCAATCTTTGAATCTTTGTTGTAGGCTTCTTCAATGATTGCGAACTCTTCTGTAACAATTTTTTTTAATAAAAAAGCAATAACCCCTTTAGTGTCAGTATTAGGATTGACAGGTTTTTTCTTAAAAGTTGAATTTTGCTTTTTCATTAAGCTTCTCCTGTATTGTTACCAAATGCAAAACAGTCATTTTTATAAGCATCATCCATGGTGAAGTCAAAGTATAAGTCTTGCTTCCTTGAGTTAAAAGGTTTTGTTGATTCAGTAGAAACATATATAGGTACGTATTCAACAACTTCCCTTATTTCTTTCACTGTAATATATTTTACAATTGCTTCTTTAGGCTTGTCAGACGTAATTATTTCCATTAGGGAAATAGATAATGCCTTTTCAATTTTGTTGATTGTCTGATATGTAAAGTTTTCCTGTCCTTTTACAATTTTACTAACCTGTTGAGGTGAAACCCCCAACATTTCAGCAAATTCTTTCTGTGATATATTTCTTGATTTTAAAGTGCGCAAAATTCTTAATGCAGTCTTCGCTGAATTAGCAAGCCAATCCTTATTTTCTTCACGCCAATCGAACTCAACCTCCCAATTAGATGTGTCTTCTACAGCTATAGAATTTAAAATCTGAAGTTTTTTATCCTTTGTCATATAAATAATTCGTTGAAGCCTTCTATATCAGTTATTCCTTGATTTTTAAGATAATCTTGACATGAACTCATTCTGCGTAACTCACTTTTTAAGTTCTCTGCATCTTTCATGCTTCCTGTTAATTTAATCGCACCTCCAGTAATAGCATATATTCCACTGTCTATTTTCAATGCATAAACCCTCAATAATGACGGATTACCTGAACTATATGATTTCTGCCTAGGGAAATCTGTAAGTGTAACTATATTTTGGTCAAGTGGTTTAAAAAAAGTATCTAATTTGTTAGTACTTGCTGTGGATGCCAAAACTAACGAACGTTGCATCTCTCTTGCTTTAACGGGAATATCAAAAATGGTACTATCTAAACTTTCTCCATGATAACTTTCCTTAAAATGACTTTTATTTTCCTCAAAAAAATCATCTAAATATTCTATATCATTCCAGTCTCTAAAAATTCTATAGTATTCAGTATAATTTCTGTCACTGTATCGAAAAGAATATAAACGGCCCGCAAAGATAGGAACTATTTCCATTCTAATCAACCTATAGGTTTACTTTAATTTTTAGTTTACACTGGAAAGAAAGATTGCTTTTTTTCATACAGATGTGAAAGTATGAACTGTATTTTTATAATCAAAAAATTTCAAGCAAATTATTAACGTTTACTTATTTGTTGAATTTATTGAGAAAGGTCTAAGGTTAATAGAGACCATTACAAGTAGCGATGAAACATGCTAGGAACTTTCTTTCCACATATTTATTCTTATAGCTAAAAAGGATTGGACCATGATAAAAACAAAGCTAAAAAAGTCTTAATTTGTTCAAAAGCGATAAGTTACACTAAGTTGCCCATCAAGTATAGCACTAATACATTTCTTTCAATTATTTGAAATTCTCCGTCAACTGGCGCGAGTATGTCGAACAGGATAGCGCAATGGTTACTTGTGCTCAAGCATTTAGGTCACGAGTATTCGCCCACAAGCCATTGCTAAATACTCGCGGCTGTTCGGGTATACTTGTTGTGGGGTGTCTTCGCAGGTAAGTTGATATCATTATCAGAATTATTGCTTGCCGTTAACAGTGATGATGATTGAAGTTTAAAAAGCATTTACTTGAGTTATCAAGTCTATCTCAAAGCTTTTGATTGTATATATAAATAGTATGTGCACCTACGCTTTCTTAAACTAATTTAATAAAATAAAGTAAGATTCACGAATTAAACTTTAATAAGTTGTTGATAAGTATTAAACTTAAGGAAATATTATTGTTGTAAACCGACTTAAAACCACTAACTGGTGCGAGTTTATGGGATGTTAAAAGCTTTGGCTGATAACGCCGTTACGCAGCCGGATAATTCAGTTGACCTCATCCATCAGTACTACCGCGAATATATCGCCAAAGCTCCATCTACTCAAGCCCACAAGTCGCATCCTTCCCACAAACTACCCCCACCAACCGAAAGCCCCAACCCCTATATCCTATAAGTCAACGCCAAATAGTACAACCCACCAATGGCTGGTCCGCCCAGAAAGGAGTTGTAGTAGCGGTTCAGCAGGTTGGTGGCGCCGAGTTTGAGGTTGAGGTGTTGTTTCAGTACATCGTAATTGGCTTGGGCATCGATGTTGCCGTAGGCTTTTACCTGCCCGTTTACCAGGAACGATTGCCAGTAAAAACTGCTTTGATGTTTGTACGTAACGTTGAAGCTTAAACTGCTGATGACGTGTTCGCCGCCGAAGGATAGGTTGGTGAGCCAGTTGGGGGTGTTAAAGCCGTCCTCAAAACCGTCGGCGTTATCGGTGCGGCTTAGTTTGGCGTAGGCTACATTGCCGCCCAGGGTGTACCGGCTCAAAAACAGGTAGCTAAGGCCCAGGCTGCCGCCGTAATTGTACACCACACTGCGCGAGTTGGTATAAATGCGGTAACGGTTTTGCTGATTACGGTTGTTGAGGTAATAGGGGATGGAGTCGGCCTTTGGGG
>CAXYKR010000300.1:0-20971 GCA_964277815.1 uncultured Mucilaginibacter sp.
ATTATTGATAATAAAAAACTCCGTCAAGCAAAAGTTGGATATTAAATAATTGCCTTTCTCTTTCACCACCAATTTGATATTATCATTTTTTACTGACTTTACATCAACATAATCCGACTGTGAAAATTTCTCTAATTGCTTGTCAGCAAAGTTTTTCAATTCATTATAACTTAAAACTTTGTTTTTAAAGACAATGGGCGAAACTGCTTTCCAATTACTACCGGTTGACTTAAGATCCGGTAGTGCTGAAAACAATATTAACCGGTAGCCGTCTATCAAATTAAACAATTCAATTTCAGCGTTTACGCCATATAGATGTTTTGCGTTAAGCTTTACTTTGGTAAAAATAACAGAACGAGGCAAGCTGTCTTTATCCAAAATGTAATAAAGATCAGTACTCCTATCATAACTTTGCGCCCAACCAAAGAGCGACTGCAGCATTAACAAGATTGCTATGGTGTGTATTTTGTATTGCATATCAAAATTTATCAGGGGCACTTAGTTCCTTTAGAGTGATTACTCCTTATGTCTCTTTCATTTTGGTTCAAAACACTTTCCGCAGAGTTAGGATCTCTTTTAATTATGCCTGTTGCCGAGATAGCATTAACCGTATTCTCATTTAAGTTCGAATTATAGCTCTTAACAGCTTGCACCAAACTATTAAGAAAATACACAGCCATTTTGGAGTGTTTATCAACAAACAGCGCTTGGTTGGCATTAAAATAAGGCTGTGACACGACGTTAAAGTCCACGTCTGGATACTTGGTAAGATATTCAGCAATACCCAGCGTTTCTAGTTCTGACATCAAATAAGCATGTATTGCTTCGTGATACATGGTTGCTAAAATGTACTCTTTTGTAGCATGCTTCAATACCTCTTCATCAATAACTATACTAAAAATGTATGTAACATTTGAATTTGGATCACTTGGATTTTGAAGAATTTTACTTCGTAAAGTGGTTTCACCATCTGTGTAAGTTCCCCCGCCCGAAGATAACTTTCCGGCTTCAAATGTAATGTGGAAGTTACAACTGTTGTTAAACGTGTTATTCAATATTTCAGCTATGTCATTTTTTAAATAAGGTAATTGTAGTAAAATATCTGAAGCACAAGGAAATGACTTAAAATCATCAATGATATCATTGGCAGCCAAACTTACTCCCGGAGTTCCGGGGGTTACTGGACCTGTGATACAATAATTATTTGCAGTAACATTAAGAAAATGCACGTTCGACACTGTACATTGGCCTAAGCCTATGATCCAACCTGTATTGTTTAAAGCGTTGATAATTTCTTGCGAAGCAGTTGGCGAACCAAGATAATCAGAATTACCAACAACCGTTATTCCCACGTTTCCTGCCCCTGCATAAACTCCTTGTATAGAAGGGTTGAACTGAAAATAATCATGAAGTCTCTTAATTGCATCATCATAAACCATGTTTACTGCTGTAGGATAATCGCAATTCGGATACCATCCCTCCCAATAGGCATCAATTTGTACATGACAGACATTATTAGATGTAACACGCTTGCCTGGCTTTGATGATTGTATTGCTTTCTTGTTACCCGTATATTTGTCCAAGTAACCAGCTACCGATACTGTTTTGAGTCCCCTCCTGGAAAATTCGTCAAGAGTTGATGCAACATTAAATACCTCAGTGCTTGGAGCATTGGCTAAAGCAGACGTAGTATGAATAATAGGACTGCTAACCTTATCATCCCTATAATTGATTTCTAAATAGGCAGACGTAAGCATATTTTCGATAGTCAACGGCACCAGGTATCTACCAACAGAATCCGAGTGTTTTCGTTGCATAACTACCAGTTTAATCGCTTTATCCCACTGTACTTGACCTTTACCCGTTAATGTATCGGTGAAATGATTGATTTTGTTTAGTTCTGACAGGCTTTTTATAATTTGACTTAGTTTTCTGTCCGTGCCTTTATAATAAAAAAAAGAGGATTCTTCGGTGTTTAGTGTATTGTTTTTCTTACAAGCTATCGAAGCAAATAGTAAAACAAATATACTAACGATAGTAACTTTAACTAAAGTTTTTGATTTCATGACTGGTTTAGTTTGATGCGAATTTACAAAAAAATCATTGAGTTGCTTACTTTCCTTTTTAGGAATGAGGTACCTTGTTCTCTCCTCATGTAATCGTGACTGTGGAGCCATGTTTGCTAAATGTTGTCCAAAACTTGATTAGTTTGTTAGTAATTTATATTCGTTGGTAGGGTCGACTCTCTCTTTCTCTACATCGTCTGCACCACCACGCCCGGCAGGGTAAATTGCAACTGGTAAGCATACGTACCCATCTGCGTTTCGTACTCCACGGTAGAGCCGGTGGCTACGATGACGGTTTGCCATTGGAGGGGGTTGCGCGAGGCGAGCCATTGCACTTTGGGGCTGGTTTTGAGGGATTGTAGTCCGCGGATGTCGGCTACCGAAAGGTCTTCGGCAAAAACCTTGATGCCGGCGGCGGCTTCTTTGCTGATGGTGTCTTCGCCGCCCTGGGTGTTTTCGTAATCGTATACGTAGCGCTTTACGGTAACGGCGTTCTGTACGTTGAGGCTCATCTCCTGGTTCCATACAAAGCGGTAATACTCCCACGAGCCGTTGTACCCTATCCACCGCAGATATACCGAATTTACATCAATAGTGCGGTCAACCCGGATGATTTTATCTTCGGTTACCTGTATAGGGCCGCTTGCGCCGTTGCGCCTCACGTTGATGCGCAGGTACCAGCAGTTATCGTGATAAGTATCGGCACTAAGCAGTAAGCGGTTTAGGCCTATCTGCTTCTTCAAATCTTGGGTAATAGGATCGCCCAGCGTGCGGCGGTTAATATCGAGCATGGTCATGTGCAGGTAATACCCATGCTCGCCCAGCAGCTCGCTGTAAATAAAACTAATATCAAACGGGTAACCTACACTGTAGGCGGGTTCCTTAAAATCGGTAACAAACCTGGCCTGCGAGCCCTCGCTGTAAGGCACAAAGGGCGCCATATTGCCGCCGCCGGCCGCCTGCACCTGCATGGCCGAATAGGTTACGTAATTAGTACCCTCAACGCCAAACCAGCGGTCATCAGCCAGGCCTTCCCAATCCTCACGGTAGCTTACGGTGTAGCTTGCGCAAAGGTTCCGGTCGTTATGGTTGGTCTCACTGTACCGGCTTAGGCTTTGCGGAGTAACCAAGCTGCGCAGTACGCCGCTGTAGTCGGCTTCTACAAGTCCGTTGCGTGGGTTGGGCGAGTGGCGGTACTCGCTTTGCTGCACGGCACCGGTGTCGGGGTCGGTATACGTTAGCCGGGTCACCAACTTAAAGTAAGGGCGCAGGGTATCGCTGTTCATAAACCCGGTTTTACCCTCGGTATTATCAATAAAGGCAAAGTTTAGCGTAACGGTAGTATCGGTGATGCTCTTCACCGCAAACAATCCCTGGTACTTGTCTACATTAAGGTAAACCTGGTCGTTTTCTTTCAGTCCGGTTACCGCTTCGCGGGTGTAAATGCATGCAAAGCCGTTGTTGTTTTGCACATTGGTTACCTTAAAATCCCGGCGTTGATAGGTAAACACCACCGGATTAAAAGCGGCATTCCAGCGGCTTTTAACACCGGATACCACGTCTGCATCGGGACTCTTTATCAACAACGGCTCGTCCGACGGCATAACGAAAGGAAATACCGCTTGCCGGTTACTGATGCTATCGACCACCTTGGCTACGTGCGGCCCGGCTGTTAAACCAAAAAACCTGGGATTTACCGGTATGTCGTCAATAAAATACTGCAGGTTGCTCATATTGTCGTTGGTAGCCTTAATCAGTACCAAGCCAATACCACCGCCTACGTGCGCCGGAATCAGAACCAGCACATCGGTAATAGTTGGGCCGCCGCCTGGATAAGTGGTGCCCGCCGGCTGTATGTAACCTTCGATCGAAATTTCGAGATAGTAAGGGTCGTTACCACCCAAACGCTCCAATAATATGTTCTGGTAAATTTCTTCAGAACTTTGGTAAAGAGTTGTACCACGCCTGGCATTAAATAAGCCATTAACTGTCTCATTAAAGGTAACTTGCAAACCATTACCATTGGCGGGCTGCCCGGTAAAATCATCAAATACGTCGAAAAATATGCTGCCGTAAGTATCATTACTGCTGGTAGCAGCATTGTAAACCGGCAGATTAGATACTACGCGTGGAACTACATAAAAAGCCATATCAATTAAATAATAGGGTTAAAAGTTAAAACTGTTCATCAGTTGGTGCAGCACGTGTGTGCTTAACATATTGCTGTCCGGCTCTTGTAAGGTTTTGTAGCTGATGACAGACGGCCTGCCCAACAAATGCGGACCGCCATGCAGGCCGCGTACCAAAAGCCAGGCCTGCACTGCCGCGGTTAAAGGCACGGCCTGGGCTGCCCCGTGCGACCGCTTTATTTTATAAGGAAGTTTTGCGCGGGGCATAAGCTTGCGATAATTGATAAGGTTGATAAAGCAGCCGGGCCATCAACTGCGGAAAGCCGGCTACGCGGGGCTGCATCATGAGGTTGCCGCCGCTTTGGGCCATGGTATAATTGTTGTTGCGCCGGTAACAGATAAACAGTATTAGTTCGGGTTTGCTGAGCCGCCTGCCTAACAGGCGCTCGGCCTGGGCTAAGCTTTTCATAAAGTTTCGTGATATAAGGTTTGTAAGGTTAACGTAATATAGCCGCCGGCCGTAAGGGTATCAAAGGTATTGAGGTGATAAATGGTTTTAAACTCCACCTGCTGCCCGGCCTTAATGCGGAAAATGCGACCCTTGTTATCGCCCCGCTGCTGCGAAAGCTTAAGCATAAACTCTTTGCATAGGCCCAGGGCCCGCTGCACCAGTATTTCCTGGTCGGCGGTGCGGTCGCGGTTGTGCTCGGCTTTGTATAAAAAGTACAAAAACACCGGCACCTCGTTGTGTACCGAGTGCGACAGCCCGTAACTGAGATTAATGGCGGTTTCGGCCACCAGCCCCACCACCGGGAAGCGCTTGGTTTGGTCGAGCATGTCGTTAAGCTCGGCAGCGCTGGCAAAAATAAACTGCGGTTTTTCCGAAAGCTGGTTCACCACGCTTTCAATCGGTTTTTGGATAGGCATTAGTTGGTTTAGTTTAACAGGTTAATCATCCATTTACCCACCCTCATGCCTCGGCGCTCCGGTGCCAGTTCGTGACTGCACAACGGCAAACACCGGGTATTTTTAATGCTGATGCCTTTGTGCGGCAGGCGCACCCAAAACAACTGCCTGGATACGTACATCAACCCCACCTGCCTGCCAAACCAACGAATGCGCCTCAAATGCGCCATACTTAACTGCTCCACTCCCATCACTCCAAATATTTATTTATCCCTAATTTACGTTTTTGTTTATCAAATAACAAATATTTATAATTTAATGAATAAATGACTAAGCCCCCAACCCCCTGAAGGGGGAGCTTTTGATTAGCATGTGTGATTACAGTTGGAGTAAATGATAAAATTTGCTTGTTGCGCTTTTTAGTCCTCCCCTTTGGGGAGGATTTAGGTGGGGTGACTTTTGTCTGAATCTGAATTTGCAGGATTTATGAATTTGCAGGATTAGATGCCATGCCTTTTAAAGTCTTCCGTACCGGGGAGATTTAGGCGAGGCTTTTTTGCCGGCCGTCATGGCTACAGGTTGGGTAAGCGTACTTTTTACTGATTGTTGCTAAGCATAAATCAGCATTTGCAAAACCCTACCGTACTCAGATTTGCCAAAAAAAACATGCAAAAATACACTTTGCCTAATTACGCTAATTTCACTACTCGCTCCTTAGGCTTTCGACCGGATTAGTGAAAGCTGCTCTGAGACACTGAAAACTGATGGTTATGCATGCAATTACAACAGATAACAATCCTGCCAGCGCCGGTACCCACCATTGGATTTCCTGCCGGTAGGCAAAACCATTAAGCCATTGATGCATAGCAAACCATGCCAGCGGAGTAGCCAGCACAATGGCAAGCGCAACGAGCTTTACAAAATCTATAGAAAGCATCGCAGATATACTCCAGACGGTAGCTCCCAATATTTTTCGGATACCAATTTCTTTCACCCGCTGTTCGGCCGCATAAGCTGCCAGGCTAAAAAGCCCCAAACATGCAATAATGATGGCCAGCGATGTAAAAGCAAGAAATAGCCCGCCAACCCTGTTTTCGGCTTTGTAAGCAGCGTCAAAATCCTGATCCATAAAAGAGTATTCCAATTGCTGGTTGGGCGCCTGCGCATTCCAGAGATTACTAACCTTCGCAATAAATGTTTTTGTGGCGTTGGTGCTAAATTTTAAGCTAAGTGCACCTTTGTTTTGCTGCAAAAACATAGTTACAGGAGTGATATTATCCCTCAATGATGCAAAATTAAAATCCTGAATCACACCGATGATATTGTACTGTTTCTTTTGACCATCGGTTATGTAATAAATTTTTTGGTTGATTGGATTTTTAACGATGCCCATTAATTTAGCCGCAGCCTGATTAATAATCACACAGCCGGAATCGGTTGGCATTTGGGCCGAAAAGTTACGCCCGGCAACCAAATGCATACTCATGGTAGTCAGGTAGTCGGCATCAACTGGCCATATTTCTGTAAATACTGCGTTGCCCGCATTGGCCGCCCTATCGGTAAAAACCGAGTTAGGCTGCCTCAAAGTACCGGTTGGCAAAAAACCGCTCAACGTTGCTGATTTTACCTCCGGTAACTGTAATATTCTGTTTTTTAAAAGTTGAGCATTATCTAAGGAATTTACATTTTTTATGACCATGACCTGATTACGGTTAAAGCCCAGATCTTTATGCTGAATAAAATGTAATTGATTGTAAATAACAAGTGTGCCGATAATTAAAAAGATAGAGGTGGTAAATTGAAAAACAACCAAAAAATTACGCAGACCGCTGCCTTTAAACCCGGTGGCTATTTTACTCTTTAAAACACTAACCGGCTGAAAAGCCGATAAATAAAACGCCGGGTATGAACCGGCCAGTAAACCAATTACAGCTACAATAATAATTAAAGCAGGAACCAACCAACCGAGCATATCCCAGCTCATGCTAAGTGCTTTGCCCGATAACTGATTAAAGACCGGCAGCAGTATACAGGCAGCCAAAAGGGCAAGTACCGAAGCTGCGAAAGTAATGAGTAATGATTCGCTCAAAAATTGCGTTATAAGTGCCTGCCTGGATGATCCCAGCACTTTGCGCACTCCTACTTCGCGTGCGCGATTGGCCGACCGCGCGGTAGAAAGGTTCATGAAGTTAATACAGGCAATAACCAATACAAACAGAGCAATGGCCGAAAATACGTACACGTGTTGCGCGCTGCCATTGGCGCCAAGTTCGTACTGACGGTTTGAATGCAGGTGAATGTTGGTAAGCGGTATCATATCTGCGCGGATGTAATTTCCGCTTTGCGAAAACTTGCGGTACCTGGCCATTCCAAAATGCTGCTGCACCAGGCCATTCAACTTATGTTCAATGGTTTTTACATTAACCGGGTGCTTAAACAGAACGTAGGTGTTGTAAGCAAAGCTGTTCCAGTTTTGGACTTGACTGGAAGGCATTGAAGCCATAGACATCAGGTAATCAAAACTGAAATGAGACTGCGCAGGCATGTCCTTCATCACCCCCGTTACCCGGTATGGTTCGTTGGTGTTTACTAACGTTAGTAAACGACCCACAACCTGTATGCTTCCAAAATATTTCCGCGCACCGCTTTCGGATAGCACCAAAGTTTTAGGTTCTTTTAAAGCAGTGGCAGCATCGCCGTTTAGCAGCGGCAGGGTGAACACCGAAAAAAAATTAGCGTCGGCATAAGCAGTTTTGGTTTCATGGATATTTTCATTACCCTTTTTAAAGCGGATATCTACAGCGGGCAGCAGCCTTGTGGCCTGTTCTACCTCGGGGAGTTTCGCCATTAACTCGGCAGCCATCGGCGGAGACGATATGGCTAAAGAACTGGCATTGCCGCCAAATTTAATGTCGGTATTAAGCCGGTAAATACGTTTTGATTTCAGATTAAAACGGTCAAACCGCAACTCGTCAACTACATAAATCAAAATCAATATAAAAGTAGCCAAACCAAGCGCCAACCCAGCGATATTGATGAGCGTAAAGCCCATGTTTTTGCGGAGATTGCGAATGGCTATCTTGATGTCATTTCTAATCATGTAAAAAAATTAAATTACATACCTAAAACATTAGTTGATTTGTCAACATGTAGACCTAATTTTAAAAAACTTATTTTCAGCTAATTAAAAATCAACCTTTAAAAAAACTGTCCGCCTTTGATACAATCAATGTACGTTATCGGACGGCTGCCTGCAACGTATATTGTACCGCTGCCAATGATATTTTATGCCCTGCCGTACAAATATTTTGAGCAGCTTGTTACAACTCATCACATCTTCGCTATATTGCTTTACCCAATATGCCTAACACCTATAACTTTCCGGCTACCGAGCCTACCGACAGCGCAGCCAAAAACTCGTTGATAACCGTTGGACCGGCTTTGGTGCCCGTGATTGTGCGGTTTAACAGTTTAACGTATTGGATTTTCGGCGCTGTAATTTTGCTGTTCAATTTTTTTGTAATCCTGCTACCCTTTAAACGCCCCTTGCACATCAATATTGATACGGATGCGCGGCAACTGCATTATGTTTACGAAAACATAGCCGGCCGCGAAAAAACGCTTACCCTGAATTTAAGAAACATTCGCGGCTATCACGAGCGCGAAAGGTTGAGCAGGTTCACGGTTGGCTGGCATCTGGTACTTTACAACCATTGGGGCCTGTACCAAAAACTATCTATTAAAGAAGGTAATGGCTATACTCAGGAACAGCTTGACCAGATAGTGAAGCTGGTAAACCGGTGTAAAGAAAGTACGGTATGAAACGGCTGAATCAATTCTACTTCAATATGCATTTGTCCGTTAGACGCCAACGACAAGCGTAACCAATTTTTACATTTTCCGACATGCCCTTAGCCAGTCTGGCTTATTCGGTCTGTAGCTAAAATAATATTCATTCAAAAGAATTAGCTTTACTCCCGAGATTATGAAGCACATCAAAAAAGCTTTTTACTGTTTCCTTATACTTGTCATTTCAAGCTGTCAAAATTCATTACAATGTGCTGATTCAAAAGCATTTTCCACGAGCGCTTATTCTGGTAAAGTAGAAAGAAAGTTTATCGATCCTCAAAATCATCGCGCCAAAACAGTGATGTTAAACGGTAATGATTCAGAACTTATCTTCCCTATGGATACATCCGGCTTTTACTCTTTTATCAATAAAAATGATTCGGTAGTAATAAAATCAGGTCAAAATTATCTGACTGTAATCCGTAGCAACAAGCAATATAAGTTTCATATATTTTTTGGGTGCCCGGATAATAAATATTAAGAAATATCTCCCTTTACTTAGCATAAGAATATGAATTAGTCAAAGAATAACAACATCCCTTACTCTTACACAAATTTTAATCACAACTTTTACCAAACTACAAGTAACGCCTCATCGCTTCATAGATGACGGGTGGCGATTTGGATGTCGCTCAGCCTGAGGTCGTGTGTTATCACCGACCTCCCGCCAGACAGCATAACCGCGAGGCACACTCCATTCTATTTAAAACCTGTATTGTCGCTCAGCCTGAGGTCGGGTGTTATCGCCGACCTCCCGCCAGACAGGATGACAAACCAGCCGTCAACATCACTACTTAGCCTGGGCAATCAGCGAATCAAGAATCTGTACGAAAAAATTACCTTTATGGTTAAGATCGTAATATGGCTGTGATATACTTATTTTAGGATAGGCCTCCCGGATTTCTTTAACAATGCCATTTTTATCAACAAAGAAGCTGCGGGGTAAACCGCGTACGCCTACCGATTTTGTATACGTACCACCTTCTTGAAGAACCAGAAAATTAAAATCTTTGTCTTTCAAAAAGTTATGCAATTCGCCTTGTGCATCACTGTCGTCGGTAATGGAAATAAAATTGACCTTATCTTTATATTTGTCTTTCAGCTTGCTCAACGACGGCATTTCTGCAACACACGATGCGCAGTAAATATTCCAGAAATTAATAATGGTAGGTTTGCCTAAAAAATCGTTGGAGGTGTAAACCTTGCCATCAATATCCTTGAGTTTAAAAAATGGCAGCTTTTTATTTAGATTTAAAAAAGCAGAATCTTGCTCAAATTTAATTTTAAAACTTGGTGACACGGCACCTTCTGATGCCTCCCTTCGTGTCACGCCTATATTATAATAGTTTATGATAGTATCCTGACGGATATCCTTGTGAAAAATGACGGCAGCGACGTCGTATTGAGATGGAACCTGCTTTCTGGCCCCATCACATAGAAGACGTACTTTATTTTCGTCGGTATAAGTACGCCCCATATCGCGGGTGTACAAGTTATGCTGGGCAAAGCTTTTGAATGCCAGTAGCACAAAGAGGAGAGTAAATATTTTTTTCATTGTAGCGTTTAGATTGCGGCAGCAAGGTAGTGCATTAAACCATGCGACAACACCGGATATTGTCTGATATGAATTATATTTTAACCCACTATAACCAGCGCTGAACGGTAAGCTATTGTGCCAGGATTTACATTACGAAATAATGGGCAGTGCTTATTGTGACTGATAGTACCATAGCTATACGGCAAAACACGCAAAGTAAAAGCGCCGGCATAAGTCACTCAAGTCTGATCTCTCCGGCGTCGTTATTAACCAGCACAAACTTAAAGCAAAACACGTATAAAAATAGTAGCGTTAAATTTGCGTCCTCGTCCAATACCGTCAACACGTAGTCGTCGGCGTCGCTATAACCGAACGTAGCCTTGTAAATATAAATGCGTGCAATCTCGTGGTCGGCATCGCGGATGGCATACTCGTTTTTACTGAGCCATACAATGTCGACACCACGGCCGTAATCGCATAGGTTAACTCTGCCAAACTGAATTTCGGCCCGCAGCCTTACCAACGGCACGTTGCCAATTACTTCAATGTGAGTGCGGCCGGCAAACCAGCTTTTTGACGAATTGGCCCAGCCGATAGTAAAAACCACATCCGTCCCCTTTTCGGTATAACGACGTTTACTGCCAAACCACCCCGGCCGCGTAATCTTAAACCACCTCACCGGTTGGTTAATCGGCTTGGTAATGGCGACAGCAGATGACGAAGTTTCGAGTTCGAATTTGAGCATGGGTTGATGACGAGAGCTGCGCGAAGCACTAAAAAACTGTTAAATCTCTCTGTAAAATTGAAGCAGCAGTTATTTAACGGACCCGTTTGGCAGATGAACAGGCGCGAGTCCAACTATAAGTTACCGGTTGCATAACGTATACTACACGCGCATAAGACAGAAGCCTGAATTCAATCCGAAGATGAAACATCAATATTATCATTAACATGGCTGAGTAGCATGAAAGATTATTTTTTAATCAGCAAACGGCGAGGTCTGATTCTCCCCTTTTTTCCAGGCTGATATGTATGACAGCAAAGGGCAAAGGCTTTTCCCGAAGTCAGTTAGTGCATACTCTACCCGGGGAGGAAGCTCTTTGTACTCTTTCCTGCTAATCAGGCCATCAGTCTCCAACTCTCTCAATTGTTCTGTTAATACTTTTCTGGATACTGCCGGTATCCGAACATTGATTTCGCCAAAACGCCTGGCTTGCTTAGAAAGCACGTACAAAATATGCACCTTCCACCGTCCGCCAATCATCGCTATAGTTTCCATAGCCGGGCAGTCGGCATGCTTTAAATTATTCTCCATTAGTTACGTTAAGGTTACCACTATTTGTTTTGCAAAGGCAGCCGGGTGTTAATTTTCAAAATCAACATCATTTTCTTTGCCTAACAAAAGTAATTAATCTTAAAAAAAATAGCTATGATTTTAATAACCGGCGCAACAGGTAATTTAGGTAAAGCCACCATCAATTCGTTATTAAATAGCGGTACAGATGCAAAAAACATTACGGCCCTGTTAAGAGACGAAACCAAACGGTCATCTTTAAAATCGACCGGAGTTAAGGCAAAGCTCGGCGACTACGGAAACTATGAATCTTTGCTGACCGCATTCGACGGTGTAAACAAGTTGTTACTAATATCATCGTCGTCGGATATTGCACACCGGTTCAACCAGCACAAAAATGTAATTGATGCAGCCAGGCAAGCTGGTGTGAGCCATGTAATTTATACAGGTTTTGAGATGAAAAATTTGCGTCAAAGCTCAATGGCAAACGATGTTGATTACCATGCCCATACTGCCGATTATTTAAAGCAAACCGGCGTCCCTTACACCGTGATGAATAATACGCTCTATGCCGATTTAATTCCGATTATTGGCGGAAACCATATTTTACAAAATGGCATTTCAATCCCGGCAGGAAATGGCAAGGTACCCTTTTTACCAATTGCAGAAATGGCCGAAGCCTTAGCTGCCGTACTCACTACTCGGGGCCACGAAAACAAAACATATAGCATTGCTGCCGATACCGCCTACTCCTTTGCAGAGATTGCTGGCATCCTGTCAGAAATCACCAAAACAACGATAAGTCACAACCCGATAGAGGTGCCCTCGTATGTTGCGCAGTTTATACAGCAAGGCCTCTCGGACGATGACGCAGCGTACCTGGCCAGGTACGCCGGAGCGATAGCCAACGGAGAATTTGAAACCCACAAAAGCGATGTGAAACACCTTCTGGGCAGGGCTACAACCAGCTTACCCGATTTTTTAAGAGACGTATACCGTAAGTAACGATTCTTTAAAAGTAACTATATTACCGATAGTTTATGTTTGATAACAATGTACAGCGGTTTGGAAAATGAATTGGTTCTAATCAGTTGTGCTGATGCATTACTTAGCGCTTGGGATACTGATATCTATCAGCACGACCAGCCGGAAGAAGAACCAAGAATAAGATTATTCTTTCAACACCTCGTCATTGCGAAATACGAGCCATCTCCTTAAATTGAACCAGCGTTTATACCGCGTGTAAGTCTTTCAGCGGTGAACCTGCCCTAAAGAGATGGCTTCGTATCCTCGCCATGACGCGCTTGGGGAGAGCTAAGAATCGAGAGTCAAGAACCGGGAACCAAAAACAATCACTCATTCACTTATTCAAAAATCGCTCATTGGCTTTCTTTCACTCATTGGCTTCCAGCTTTCGCAACTGCTGTTTAATCGCGTCCGATGTTGGGTTTAATGCCCGGGCTCGCTTGTAAGCGGCGATGGCTTTTTGCGGTTGACCGGCGGTCACATAGGCGGCGCCTAACGACTAGAACGCTTCGGCCCAGGTGGGGTTGTTGGCGGCGTTCATCTCCAGCAGGCTGAGGCCGTTGCTGCGAAAGGCCGGGTTTTTCACCAGCCATTCGCCCCAGCCTTTCATATAATCTTTATTGGGTAAAATGCGGTAACCGTACCGGGCCGACAGCTTTTGATAGTGTGCCATCACTAAGGTTTGGTTAACATCGCGGTTACTTATTTCGGGCAAATTCCAATCGTTGTAAATAAACCGCAACCCGTCGTAATATGATTTTACCGGAACGGTCATGTGGGTTTCGGCCGGGTAAGCCACGTAGGCCGACTGTAACCCCGAAATAGCGCTTTGCTTAACGAGCGTGTCAAAGCTCAGCACATCGGTATGGAATGACGAGCCGGGCGCCAAACCTTCGTTGCCGTCGCTGTAAAACAACATTTTTGAGGCCAGCGCAGCTGACTTTAACTTTTCGGGGGCCGACTGCAGCAGCGCCTTGCGGTCCCACCAAAACGACGGACTCACTGCTATATAAGCATTAAATAGTTGCGGATAATTGAGCAGCGCATTAATCACCGTGAGCCCGCCCAGCGAATGGCCGGCAAAAATACGGAAAGGCTGCGTTTGGTAATGCTGATTGATGTAAGGCATCAGTTCCTGCTCAAAATAACGGAACAACTGCGCGTTACCTCCTGTATGCTTATATCCCGAACCTGCGCTGGTATCGGGCTTGCCGGCATCATCAAACCTGTTTTTTGACGAGGTGAGCTCGTACATACGGTCTTTTTGTACCACGCCAACCACAATCATCGGCGGCATACTACGCACCTTGCCGTCGCTGAGGTAGCGGCTGTACTCGGCCAGCAGGTTAAAATGATTATCAGGGTCGAGCAGGTAAAGCACCGGGCAAGCCTCGTGCGTTTTTTCGTAACCGGGCGGGGTGTAGATGATAACCTGCCGGTCGTCGTTAAACACGGCCGAATGCAGGGTAACCATTTTTTGCTCGCCATTGGCAATCAGCGTGTTTTGCTGCGCACAAGTGGGCATCGATAGTAAGAATAATACGCCGATGGCAAAGATGGATAGGGCCGCGTTATGGGTTTTCATTATAAAAAAGACAATGTTTAAGCAGGGCTAATGTAGCGATTAAATAGACTGCGCGATAACTAAGCAAACGTCTGTAATTAACATGGGCACACAATGCTGAAAAACAAACTGCTTCTTATCTTACCTTCGCAATTTTATACTGCCCGTTAACCAGTGCCACCTCAATATAAATAATTACCTTTTTGTAAACAGGCTTGTACGAGGGGCTCAACGTCGAATCCATATACGACACGACGTACCTGTTATCCCCTCCTGCCACTTTATTTACTTTGATGGTGTGCAGGTTTATCACGTTGGTGTACTCATCATTTATCAAAGCATCGTGATCTAAACCATCGGTTTCAAAATCTTTACGAAGCTTTTGATATAGTGATGGCGTGCAAAAACTACGGCGCAAATAATCGAGTCGCTTTATAAGCACGGCGTTATCTTTGATTGTACTCCATGCCGTATTGTATTGCACGTAAAAATCGATTAACATTTTTTGGACCGTACTTTTGGGTAATGGCTGCTGCCCATAACCGTAGTGACTGAAAATCAGCAGCGTAAATATGATTAAAGTTTTAGTCATTGTTATTAGGCGCTTAAAATAGTATTTATTAAGCGTGATAAGTGAATTAAAACTAATCACTTACTTGCTATACATAAAAATGTCGATTCTAAATTCAAAAGCCAACTTATTAAAAAGTATTAAGAAAATTTCATTCACACAAAAACAAACTTTTACCAGCTGCGTCTTAAATATTTAAACCATAAACTCATTCAATATGAAGAAGCTACTGACCTTTGTGGCCATGCTGATGATAGGCATGAGCACCACTTTTGTACAAGCCCAAACCAAAACCCAAAAGGTAGAAACTACCACCAAAACACGCACCAAAGCCGACGGAACGCCGGATATGCGCTACAAAACCAACAAAACCACTACGACCACTGCCAAAACGACAACACAGGTTGACGCGCCGGTAAAAAACACTACCGTAACAAAAAGCACTACCACTCACACCAAAAAAGATGGTACGCCAGATATGCGTTACAAAAGCAATAAAACCACTACTACTAAAAAGGTAACGCCAAAAAGCTAACAACACCGGGACTTGGCTGTTGCCCTGCACCGGGAGCAGCTTGTTATTTGTTTTCATAAATGATTAATAGTTGCCGCGGGCAGTTTCTGTAAAGGAGCTGCCCGTGGTGTTTTTAGGGGAGAGGCGGAGTTAAGAGCCAAGAGTATCGAGTCAAGAGCTAAGATTTAGAAAAGCAACACCTCCGCGCGTCATTGCGAGGATACGAAGCAATCTCTTCAGGATAATTGAACGCTGGACAGGCTTAACTGCTGCGCACAAACGCTGGCTCAGCTTAAAGAGATTGCTTCGTATCCTCGCAATGACGAGGTGGGTTATATTCACTCATCCACCCATTCAAAATTCACTCAATGGCTTCGCACCCACACATCCGCACATTTGCATATCCGCACATCAAAAACATTCACTCATTGGCTTACCGCCACTGCCGGGTTGATGCTTAAAATATCGGCAATAAATGCATTGCGGTTTTTGGGGGATATAACAATGCTGTCGAAACGGTTGTAAAAGATTTCGATTCGGTCGGTTAATGATGCGGCCGGGGCGCTCAAGAGGCTTTGTGTATTTTCAATACGGGTAATGGTGGCAATGTTGACGTCTTTAAACTTAATTAAGCCGCTACGTATTTTAAGCATATCACCATCAATGGTATAGGTGGTATTGAGCAACATCGGCAGCACCAACACCAAAATACTTGCCAGCACAATACCCACCGGTATATACTCGCCGGTGTAAATGCTGGCAAACAACGCAATGCCCAGGCTAAATAGCATGGGTATAAATAAGGCATAACTTACGGCCGATGGGTAAAGCCGGGGTGTATTCATGGCATAGTTTGGATGTCTTATTTGGGTATCATAATATATAGTAGTATAGTTCCGTCATCGGTTGAAGATACTTAAATCCATTAAATTTTGCACATGTGTAAGGGTAACCAAAACTTTTTACATCTTAGCGCATATTAACACGCACATGAAAAACCTTATCATTATCTTGTTAGTGTGCGGCAGTGTACGCGCGTTCGCTCAGTCACCTGTAGCCGACACAGCTTTACACTCTTTAACTAAAATTGATTTGAGTTTACAAGGCGTCGGCCTAAGCTATGAGCCCGTTGTGGGTGCTAAAACCACAATAGACTTTGCCGCAGGCATAGGTGCCGGAACCGTTGTTTCGGAAGACCGCGTGGAATATAAATTTTACGTCCTGAGGCCCTCATTTTACTTTAGCATTAACCCAAAGTTTTATTATAATCGCCAAAAGCGCATCCAAAAAGGCAAGTCTGTCATCAATAATGCGGGTAATTACATAGGCGCCCGCATGATGTATGTTACCAGCAACGGCTCGTCTAACAGCAATACCCGTACCCGCGAATCTCTGCTGTTTAATATACACTGGGGCATACAACGCCCCTTAGGTCAACGCTGGCTGTTTAACGCTCATGCCGGCTTAGGCTCCGCCGTCGACGTTGGCAATGGTTTTACTAACGTCCTTTACCCTATTGTTGGTGTTAAGTTTGCCTATTTGCTGGGTTTGGGTAAACCATAGTGTTAAGTCGGGACGATTTTTGTTAGTAGAGCGAATGATGAGCTATTGCGGGTAGCCCATAGCTGTTAGGATGTAATGCCGTAATGCGCTGCTATATCTAACCAAAGTTTGGCCAGAGTAGCGCTTTTGCCTGTGCCAATACCGTAATAATAACACCGGCCAACCTCGTAGATGGCCTGCCGGTCGCCCAATAATGATGCTTTCGTATAGTTCAAAAAAGCGTTTTTAGGGTTCACCTTCACGCCGTGGCCCCGCTCATAACAGATGGCCAGGTCAAAACAAGCTTCGGCAACGTTATCGTCGGCGGCTTGCTGTAAAAGGTGGAAGGCTTTGCCAAAGTTTTGTTCAACAAACTTGCCGTGCAAATACCAAGTGGCTAAGGCATAAGTGGCGCCACTATGCCCCAGTTGCTGAGCTTTTGACAGCAATAAGTAAACCTGATGTAAATCTGCGTTTTCATCAGCGGCGTGGCGCATTGCCTTGTTATATAATCTGTCGCCTTTCATAATAAATGTGTTTTAAGACGGATGCCTTTTTGTTATTTAAGGGTGTTTTAAGCGGATGGCAAGTGCGGTGTGCGGCCCACTTAGTTCATCAGCAATATAGCTTTAAATAAAGATTACGCTTTATATCACCGCTCTACCCAAAATATATTCATCGTGCCGAACAAGATTTCTCACTATCGTTCGAAATGAAAAGAGAGTTAAGAGCAAAAGTTCGGTCCGCACATTCACTCACTCACTCATTTGTATTTAACCTCACCTTTAGTAAAATTTAACCCGATGATAACCTTATCATTGGCAATTTCGTACAAAACCGTACTTTAGCCAACTCCATGAACCACACGGTAGACGAATTAATTGCTCTTAAAAAAACGGTTGACGATGCCCTGGAAGCTAACCGCAACCTGCGCAAAAAAATCGTTACGCAAAAGCAGGACGCCGTTTTAGCCCACCGCATTGCCCTGCTAACCCGCTGGAGCACTTACCGTAAATGGTGGAGTAATTAACATTTTATTTCTTTAGTATAACTGCCATAATCTACTGTAAAAAAGTTTATTTACAACTTTTATCTAATCAAAACCCTTCGGTGCTTTTAACAAAAATGCGCGTGCAACAGCTTTTTCTGTCGTGCCTTTACGTTACTGTTGTGCAAGCAACCTGTCGATATCCTGATGCAAAGCACCGTCGCTGGGGCGGCGGGCCTGGTGGTCTGCCACGCGGCCACTTTTATCAATCAGGAAGTATCGCGGTATTGCGTTAATTAAAAACTTTTGGGCAATGGCTGTATAATCGTCGTCGTTTAACAACACATGGTCGCCGGGCTGGTTGAGGCGGGCCAAGGTTGTTTTCCAGGTTTTTTCGGGCGATTGCGAGGCCAGGTATAAAAACACCACGTCTTTACCGGCATACCGGCGCTGCAGCGCACTTGAGGCAGGCATTTCGGCCAGACAAGGTCCGCACCAGGTTGCCCAAAAATCAATATACACTACTCTGCCGCGGTATTTGCCGGTAAGCCCATCCAGCACTTTTTCGCCGGTGGTTTTTGGAGCATTAGGTGCCACTACACCCGTTGGGGCGTTATTAGCTTGCTGCTGCAAAGCCTCCTGGTAGTCATGGTTAAAAATGGCTTTCAGGTCGGCGTTGCTTATGCTTTGTTCCAGGCGTTTTTGGTACGGCTGCAAGGCGTCCACCTGTTTAATCATAGCCTTCTGATGAAGCATATCGCACAGCATCACATCCCTCATCATCCCCCTGGGCAAAGCTAAAAACGCGCCTACCTCATTTTCGGTTTGGTTGGGCTGATTCCAGTACTGGCGGCTCACGTGCATGCTAAACTCGTGCATCAAAGCCGGGTATGATGATGAAAGCGCCAGTTTAGGGTCGTGAAAGTTTTTGGCCCGTAAAAACTGAAAATAGCTTGCCGGCAGCTTAAAATCAGCCACCTTAATGCCGTTTTTCATGGGATGCAGCCAGGTGTAGCGCATCAGGTTGTTGTAATACTCGCACCACAGGTTAGCCCAGGCCCATTGCTCAAAGCCTGCGGCTGGGCTATGCTCCTTGATGTAGCGGCTTAACAGCATACTATCCTGCCGGTAGCGTTCCCGCAAAAATTCGCGGTAAGCATCCGGTTCGTCGCTTTTTTGCTTGTCGGCAACCACGGTGTAGTAAGCATATTTTTGGGTACCGTAAAGGGTTTGGTTTTGGCGGTCGGCAGCGGCACGGTAATCGGCCAGCTGGCGGTTAAGGGCGGCGTTATCGCCCTCAAAAGTTATCGCATCAAAATTATCCGCATCAAAATGCACTTGTAAATGATTGCCGGGCTGCACCAGCAGTCCCGTCATGCTATCAGCATAAATCAGCCTGATTTCTGAAGGACCTTTTTTAACAAACGCTATACGGTAAGTGCCGTTGGGTTGTATTTTGGCGCGATACGTGGTTAACTGGTGCTCCACCAGCCCTGGCACCACCACCGTTACTGCATCGGCAGAACCAAGATGCTGCTTGGCATTTTTAACGTTGCCGCTCAGATAAACAGAATCGGCTATGGATGGCGTTTGTGCATGCAGGGCCATACCCCACGCTAATAGCAAGGCAGTGATTAAGGTTTTCATCAAAAGGTTTTACCACGAAGATAATGATTTTTATTGATGTAGATTTTTTGATTTCGCTGATCAGGGAAGTGATTGCATTGATTAAAGCTAATGAGTGAGTAGAAGCCAATGAGCGAATGAGTGAATGATAGAATGAGTGATTCTTGACTCTGTATTCTTGCTTCCCAATTTTGACTCTATATTCTTGAGTCTAAACTCTTGATTCCAGCCTGGCTCTTGTTTCTTGGCTCTATAATCTCTACCCTATCCTCGTTAGCAAACATAACCCGGTCGACCAGCTAAACGGCGTCAGTACAAAATCGGTGCGGTTTTGGAGTGTTTGCAGCAATTGGTCAACGTTGGGTTGGTGGCTCTGGGGCCAGTTGGGTTGGGGCAGCAAATCATCTACCAGGTAAAAGCCGCCTTTTTTAACGAGCGACAATGCCTTATCCAAACACTCGAACTTGCCCGGCCAGGCATCCGCAAAAATAAAATCGAACGGCGGGCCCTGGTAGTTGTTTAGCCAGGCTGCGCCGTCGGCACAGATGATAGACACTCTGTCGTCGTCAGCGAAAACTGATTTTGCAATTTGCTGGTAATCTGCGTTGTTATCGATGGAAATGATGGTAGATTCGGCATCTGCACCAGCAGCCATCCAGCTTAAAGACAAACCTGTACCGGTACCGATGTCTAAAAAAGTACCGCCCGGTTTTGAGACGATTAACGACCGGATCAGGCTGCCGGTTTCGAGATCGGACGGCATACTGAATTGTATGACCTGGCTTTGTTTAAGTATACGGCTGTACCTTGCGGGTAGGTTTATGCTGGCGTTTAACATGTGTTTAGAGCCCCCCAACCCCCTAAAGGGGGAGTTTTTGATTAGCCGGGCGGCAATTCATTCGGGAAGGTAGTAAATTTTGTTTGATTTTTTTAGATGGAGCGATAGCAGCTTTGTTAAACACTCCCTGCCCTTCCAAGGGAGGGATGAATTACATGGGGTTTAATTAACTCGTCAAAAAAGCGCAAACGCCAAGCCCCTCGGCGCCACCTGAATCCCCCCCGGAAGGGATGACTTTGAGAAAGACAACAGGTAATTCTGTAAATACTTTAATCCTGTAAATTCTGATTCAGACAAAAGGCGGTGGATAATGACGCATCTGCTATAAATAAACTTCACAACACCAACCTGCAAACCACAGAAACATTTATTACTTAGCATGTGGGATGCCGAAATAAATTCGGCATGAACTGTGTTCAAAAGCAAGAGATATTTGAATAATTTTCATTGTATTTTGTTTTTGTTATAGCAACGGCAAAAGCTTGTTTAAGCAGTTTGTTGGCTACTGCGATGAGCGCTAA
>CAXYKR010000301.1:0-12495 GCA_964277815.1 uncultured Mucilaginibacter sp.
TAATGTCTGTTACAGCGGCGGGGCTGTTATATCCGGCGCTTTGGGCCGGCTGCTGTTGCTGTAATTGGGCTGATAAGCGCTGGTTTAACGTTAAAGGCTGCTCGGGCTCAGCTTTCGGCTGTTCGGCTATCGGCGGTATTACAGGTTCGGTATTAATATGAGGAGTTACCGGAGTGGCAGCGGGTTCGGCAGATAGTTCATGAGTTTTAAACTCTTGTACCGGTTCATGCTTAATTTCTGGCTCAGGCTGTTTGTCTGCATGTTGAATGGCTGTTGAAAAACTAAAGACTCCTTCCTGCGGGATGATTTCCTCATTCAGGTTTACGTGTGGTGGCTTCTCTTCTTCGGTGTGGGTACTGCTGATGCCGAAAGTATGCTGGTTGCTGCTTACATCCGGCGCTGTACGTACAAAGCCGAACGTATCTTGCGTGGTTGCCGGTTCAATGTTTATTTCGGGTGCAGGTTCAGTACTTTCTGGTTCGTCGGCAATGATTACCTCGTTAACGGGCTCTTTAATAAAAGCCGGAGCCGAAGGCGCTGGTTCGTCTTCGGGTGGGACGTATGAGTCAAAAGCTAAAGCTTTTTCGGACAATGGGGGTAGCGGCGCTTCCTCAATAGGCTGCACGGGCTCCTCAATCAGGATGGGAACGGTGGTATGCACAAAAGAAGATTCTTGGCTTTCGGTATGCTCGGGCAGACTGATAACCGTATGCTGATTTTGCAGATTAATTTTGCGTAATATCTCGGTATGGTCTGTTAAAAATTTGGCGTTAGCTGCAAAAAGTTCCAGTTCCAGGTCGTTCAGATTCGTCTCTGCAGTCTGCAGATAGTCGAACTGTTCGTTGAGTTCATGAAGTATATGGCTTATCTTTTTTAGTATCTCTTGCTGTTTCATGAAGTGTGATGTTGAAAATGTCCCTATTCAAAAGTAAGATATAATTCTGATATTAGCCGGCTTTAAAGGTTTAAGAATGCTGTTTAGTGAAGATGTTTTTAAAAGGCGAAGTGAGCATGGCGGGAGTATTGAAGTGGTATGCGGGTCGATGTTTTCGGGTAAAACCGAAGAGCTGATTCGCCGTTTACGCCGTGCACAAATTGCCCGTTTACAGGTGGAAATTTTTAAGCCTAAAATTGATACCCGTTACGATGAAATGGCTATCGTATCGCACAATCAAACCAGCATTCCGAGTACCCCGGTTGATAATTCATCAGCCATTTTGCTATTAGGCAGCCACGTGCAAGTAGTGGGTATTGACGAAGCCCAGTTTTTTGATGACGAACTGCCCAATGTTTGTAACATACTGGCTAACCGCGGTGTGAGGGTTATTGTGGCCGGCCTGGATATGGATTACCGGGGCAAACCTTTTGGCCCTATGCCAGCCATTATTGCTATGGCCGAGTCGGTTACCAAGGTACAAGCTGTTTGTGTAAAGTGCGGTAACCCCGCCCATTACTCTTACCGCCTGGTGCCCGATGAAAGCCGGGTGTTGCTGGGCGAAAAAGAAAGCTACGAACCCCGATGCCGCGTATGTTATTTGCAAGGCTGATATTGTTACTCATACACTGAACAAATGATTATACGGTTGGTTATAGCATTATATAACCGACTAAGTGATGAGTGTTAAACTAATAGCTGTTTTGCATTGTAATTTAGATGCAGAAGAAACCTTTGAACAGGAATTAAAAAGACTGGTCGAAGCATCCATCAACGACCCCGGATGCTTGTCTTACGAATTATACCAGTATAACGGTGAGCGTTGCCACTATGTCATTATCGAGGAGTGGCAAGACGAGCAAGCGCTTAAGCACCATCAGGATGCTGTTCATTATAAGCACTTTACCCGCGTGTCGCCGGTATTGCTTGCCGAACGGGCTAAAATCAAAGTATTAACCAGGCTGTTTTAAACGTTCTAAAGTTGTATTAAATACAGGTGGGTTTTAAAATAAAGCGCGTTTTAACGCTTTATTTTAAAACAAAATCCCCGTTTATGGTTGTTAATTAATGAAATGAAGATTACGGTTTTGATGTGGTAACAGCAAAACTGTAATCACTTTACTAAAACTAAATGTAATATCCCGATCCTGCCATGGCTAAAAAAGTTCTGCTTATTGAAGATGATAAAGACATCAGAGACACTATAATATATGCTCTAAGAGAACATCAGTATGAGGTAATTGATTCGGAAGATGCCAAGATTTTAAAAAGGCTGAACGAGATTAATCCTGATTTGATTTTACTGGACAACTGGCTGACAGATTGGAAAAGCGATGCTAACGGTCAGCAACTGAGCAAGGAGTTAAAGTCAAACCCGGCTACCAGTCACATTCCGATTGTAATTGTATCGGCCGTTAGTAACATCAAAGAAGTAACCGAAGCAGCAATGGCCGATGGCTATTTAAAGAAGCCTTTTGAACTGACAGAGTTATTTGATATTGTACATAAGTTTACTGATTGATACGCATTCAGTAAAAACTAACAATGGTATATAAACAACGAAAGCCGCTTAAGTAAGCGGCTTTCGTTGTTTATCGGCAATCATGCTGCCAATTATTTTTGTCTTTTCTTCAAAAATTTGAAGTCTTTACCAATAAATTTTGCGTTGGCGCCTAATTCTTCTTCGATGCGCAGCAACTGGTTGTATTTTGCAATCCTGTCCGAACGTGAAGCCGAACCGGTTTTAATCTGACCACAGTTTAAAGCAACCGCTAAGTCGGCAATAGTTGCATCTTCAGTTTCGCCAGAACGGTGGCTCATTACCGAAGTGTAACCGTTGGTTTGTGCTAAAGTAACTGCATTGATAGTTTCGGTTAACGAACCAATCTGGTTTACTTTAACCAGGATAGAGTTACCGGTTTCGTTATCAATACCTTGTTGTAAACGGGTTACGTTGGTTACAAACAAATCATCACCTACTAATTGTACTTTATCGCCAATTTTTTCAGTTAATAATTTCCAGCCATCCCAATCGTCCTCGGCCATACCATCTTCAATAGAGATGATTGGATATTTTGCAGCTAATTCTGCCAGGTATTCTACCTGCTCGGCGCTGGTGCGTACGGCACCTTTTTCGCCTTCAAATTTAGCGTAGTTGTATTTGCCACCCTCGTAAAACTCAGAAGCAGCACAGTCAAATGCCAGGAAGATATCTTCACCTGGTTTGTAACCAGCTTTTTCGATAGCTTGTAAAATAGTTTCAACACCATCTTCGGTACCAGAGAAAGTTGGAGCAAAGCCACCTTCGTCACCTACAGCGGTAGATAAACCACGGTCGTGAAGAATTTTTTTCAGGTTATGGAAAACCTCAGTACCCCATCTTAAAGCTTCAGAGAATGAAGGAGCGCCTACCGGCATAATCATAAATTCCTGGAAAGCGATAGGAGCATCAGAGTGTGAACCACCGTTAACAATGTTCATCATCGGGATAGGTAAGGTGTTAGCGTTAACACCACCTACGTAACGGTATAAAGGCTGGCGGCTTTCTTGTGCTGCAGCTTTAGCCACGGCTAAAGAAACACCTAAAATAGCGTTAGCGCCTAAGTTACCTTTGTTAGCAGTACCATCAATTTCGAGCATTAACTTGTCAATTGCATTTTGCTCAAAAACATCCATGCCTTGCAGTTCTTTGGCCAGCTTGTCGTTTACATTGGCAACTGCCTGTAAAACGCCTTTGCCCATATATTTGCTTTTGTCGTTGTCGCGCAGTTCAACAGCTTCGTGCGCACCGGTTGATGCACCCGATGGTACAGCAGCACGGCCTAAAGCACCATTTTCGGTTAAAACCTCAACCTCTACGGTTGGGTTGCCGCGCGAGTCTAAAATCTGGCGGGCATGTACATTAATTATTAAGCTCATAAAATTATCAAGTTTTGCTAAATGTATAGGTACACTTTTAATTGCGCGCTAAGATAAGCGCAAAATATGATATTAAAAATGCTAAAAGTGAATACTTAGTGTTTTGTTTACAATAACTTAACATCAGCGGTGATAGCTTGAGTTTAATTGCAAAATATTATAGGCGTTGAAGATTATAGGTAGCCGTTAAAATCAGATAGTTCTTATCGTCGCTGTTATTGATGGCATAGTTGCGCTGGTTAATAAAGCCAGCCTGAAAAGTAAAAGGCTTTGTAAACTTATAGCCTAACGATGGCGAAAAGCGGTTGCGTTCAAAAGTAGGTTGTTTGTTATTGAAAAACACTTCCGCAAATACGGCGGCAAACAAAGTACCTTGTTCCAGCTTGGGCTTGTTTAAAGGTAGGGTAGCAGTTAAACGATATCTGAACCTGTTCCGATAGCCTGTATTTAGCCAACGTTGTTCAATGCGATAACGGTGCTCAAGTTTCAGCCTGCTGATATAATGATTAGTGGTAAACTGTTCCCAAAAGCGTGTTTCGGTAATTTGTGGTCCGTCGTCTACGGCATTAAATCCGTAAGTGGTATAACGTCCGGTGCCCAGCAAAACAAAGCTATTATTGTCAAAATTATAACTGACACCTGTTTTTAGTTCGTAGTAATAAAAATTGCTGGCTACACCATAATTCCGGTTTTGTGCTTCAAAGTAACCACCCCATCGGTGTTGTGTATTACCCGGCAAGTTAATTGTAACGATGTTCCAACTGCCAGTCCCCGAAAATTGCCCTTGCGCTTTTGTTGATATGTTTGTACATAGTAGAATAGAAAAGAGTACCAGGATTTTAAAGCGCATTGTTAATATTTTGTTAACAGGAGCGCAAAGATAGTAGTAATTGTGTATGTTAAATTAATATTAACTATTCCCATTTAAAAGTTTTAATAGCGATGGCATAGACTATAATACCCCACAATAATAAGATGAGCAACTGATGTGTAACATCAGCCAACCCGGCACCCTCAAAGGCAATCTTCCGCATGGCATTGTTTAAATGGGTAAGCGGCAAAATGTTGCTCACTGGCTGCAGCCATTTAGGGAATGCAGCTGTAGAAAAGAAAGTGCCTGATAACAGGAACTGGGGAAGGGTAATAATGTTGGATAACGGCGGCACACTGGTTTCGTTGCGGGCCAGTCCGGAGATAATGAATCCGAAGCCCATAAACACCACTAACCCTATGAAAGCTAATAGCAGCATGTTAAGCACGGTAGCCATACCATTAACCAAAGTAAAGCCAAAGGCATAATGGCCTATATTAATAATGATAATAGCGCCCAACAACGCAAAGGCAACGCGGGCCAGCATTTCGCCTAAAATGATGCTGTACTTTTTAACCGGTGTGGCAAAGAAGCGCTTGATAACCAAGGTTTGGCGTAAGCTTAAAAATACAAAGGCGGTTCCGAACACACCGATGTTCAGTAGCGAAAAACCTAACTGCCCCGGTAATATAAAATCAATGTATTTGTATTCGCGGCCTTTTACCGTGGTTTCTTTTAGCTCTGCTACCTCGGGCTGCGCATTCGGGTCGGCCTGGGTATTAAACTGATACAGCAAACTCTTAAGCATCGACCGGAGCATGTTTCCTTTTTCTTGCGATGCCGCGGTAAAAGTAACGTCGAGTGTATAAGCCGGCAGACCGTTGTTTCTGCGGATATTGATGATAGCATCCAAGCTGCCCTTGTTCAGGTTTTTCTGCATGTCGACTGCCGATAGGTCTTTCCTTAAATTAATGACCTTATAGTTTTTTAATACCTGGTAAATCGGGTTTAGCGTGTCAGCGTTTTTAGCCAGGCCAGCGTCAACACTAACGGCCCCACCGCCAATATTGGCAAATATGACGATAAAGATTAATGGAAACAGTAAGCTAAACACCACCGCCGAAGGACTCCGGAATATAGACCGCAAACTGGCTTTGGTAATGGCTAAAGTAGCGCGAAGGTTATTATATGGTTTCATAAAACTTAGGTTATTGATATGTTGAGGGAAAGGTTGACTGCTATTTACTCCCGCTTTAGGCGTAGAGGGGCTTGGGATTGGTGGGCTTACTGCCGCAATTCTTTCCCTGTAAGATTAATAAATACATCCTCCAGGTTAGCTTGCTTTACTTGTTTGGGGCGTTCAAACCCACGAGCAACCAGTTCGTCAATAAAGTTGTCTGGTGTGTTGATGCCTATGACGCGGCCGCCATCAACAAAGGCAACGCGGTCGCATAGCTCTTCGGCTTCGTCCATGTAATGGGTGGTTAGTACAACGGTAGTGCCGGTGCTGCGGATGTCGCGGATGAGTTGCCATAAATTGCGGCGGGCTTGCGGATCGAGGCCGGTAGTAGGCTCATCCAAAAATATAATACGCGGATTATTAATTAAAGTTGTAGCGATAGAGAAGCGCTGCTTTTGCCCACCTGATAGGTTTTTGTACTGTGTCTTTGCTTTATCAGTAAGGGCAACCTTTTGCAGCACTTCCATTGGGCTAACGTGTACGCCGTACAGCCCGGCAAATAAGTTAAGTAATTCAATCAGGTTTAGACCTAGATAGTAGCCAGCCGCCTGTAACTGTACGCCAATGCGTTGTTTAATCTGGTCTGCTTGCTGGTCTACCGAAAAGCCATCCACCATAACCTCGCCCGATGTTTTGGTACGCAGGGTTTCAATAATTTCGAGTGTGGTAGTTTTGCCTGCACCGTTGGGGCCAAGCAGTCCGAAAATTTCGCCTTCGTAAACGTCAAAGCTGATGCCTTGTACGGCAGTAAAATCGGCGTATTGTTTTACCAGATTTTTTACAGTGATGATAGGTTGTGTTGCCATACTTTAAAAGTACGGCACAAGTAGGCCTGATTAAATTACTTTCGGCTCAATGGTTGATTTTGGATTATGAATGGTAGCAGTAGGCGATTATGCAGTAAGGTTATCAGGTAATCTGGCGAAATCAAGCCATAGTATTGAAGATGGATCAACATTTTTCATGCATATCTTCAAAATATGTTTTTATTAAT
This sequence comes from uncultured Mucilaginibacter sp., assembly GCA_964277815.1. Classification (GTDB taxonomy): domain Bacteria; phylum Bacteroidota; class Bacteroidia; order Sphingobacteriales; family Sphingobacteriaceae; genus Mucilaginibacter. The sequence continues at coordinate 6,899 of CAXYKR010000301.1, forward strand.
AAAGTAGCCTAATCTTAAAAGTCTAACGGACCCAGGCGGCGCATATTCATCAAAATTAAATACCGGCGGTGGCGCAAAAAGCGGGTAGGGTTGGTGGCCGACCGTTTTAGCGGGCTCGGGAATATCGCCGCAATAGCTGCTGCCTCGCGCTTGGTTAGGTTTGCTGCGGGTTTATGAAAGTAACTCTGGGCAGCAGCTTCAGCGCCGTAAATGCCATCGCCCATTTCAATTACGTTCAGGTAAACTTCCATAATGCGTTGCTTGCTCCATAGCACCTCCATCAGCATAGTAAAATAAGCCTCAAAAGCCTTACGGATGTAGGAGCGACCGGGCCACAAGAAAACATTTTTAGCCGTTTGCTGAGAGATGGTGCTGCCGCCAATTACCTTTTTGCTGTTACGGTTTTTGCTGATGGCGTGTTGTATGGCTTTAAAATCAAAACCGTTATGCTCTAAGAATGATTGGTCTTCGCCCGCAATAGCGGCCTTTTTCATATTGATAGATATCTCGTCAAAATCTTTCCAGTGCTTGTCAATTTTCCAGGTTTTACCGGCAGCCTTGCGCTCAAAGCCACGGGTAATCATGAGCCAGGTAATGGGAGGGTTTACAAAGCGATAAAACAGCACCCACAAAAATGTGAAACCAACAAAGGCAATGATAAATATTTTTACAAAACGCCAGATGAGCTTACCAATACCCATAAAATGTATACGGATGTTTAATTAAAAAGGGGAATAAAACGGTGTAAAGTTACTTACATAAAAAAAGTGTTTAGCTCTCACTAAACACTTTTTTTTAAATATTTGAATATCCGGAGGCTTCAATGATATTAGCCGGTTCCGGAACTGAAATTACTCAGCTACAACTTCAAAAGGAACCTGTACTTTAACTTCTTTGTGTAAGTTTAAAATAGCAGTGTATTCGCCTGTAAATTTAGGCTCCTCGTTAAAGGTGATACGACGACGGTCAACTTCAAATCCTTGTTTTTTCAAAGCATCAGCCACTTGGATAGTGTTGATAGCACCAAAGATTTTACCGCTTTCGCCGGCTTTAGCACCGATAGTTAATTTAATACCTTCTAAACGAGCAGCTAAATCGTCAGCATCCTTACGGATTTTGTCTTGTTTAAACTGAGCTTGTTTCAGGTTTTCGGCTAACACTTTACGTGCAGATTCTGTTGCCAGAATACCAAAACCTTTAGGAATTAAAAAGTTACGGCCGTAACCAGCTTTTACTTTTACTACTTCGTCTTTCTCGCCGAGGTTTTTAACGTCTTGTTTTAATATAATATCCATCTTGTTAACCTCCTGTATTATTTTAACGAGTCAGCAACGTAAGGTAATAAACCAATGTGACGGGCACGTTTAACAGCCTGAGCCACTTTACGCTGAAATTTTAATGAAGTACCGGTTAAGCGACGTGGTAATACTTTACCCTGGTCGTTAACAAACTTTAATAAAAAGTTAGCGTCTTTGTAATCGATGTATTTAATACCGTTTTTCTTGAAACGGCAGTATTTTTTGCGGTTATCGTCCACTTTAGGGGCGGTAACGTATTGGATTTGATCGTTTGCCATAATTAAGCTGCTGCCTCCTCGTTTTTAGGTTTTTTGTTGAAAGCGCCGCTGCGTTTTTTCTCGTTGTAAGCAATGGCATTTTTATCCAAAGCAATAGTCAGGAAACGCATTACACGCTCATCACGTTTAAATTCGATCTCCAGTTTGCTGATTAATTCACCTGGAGCACGGTATTCGGTGAGGTGGTAATACCCGGTCGATTTTTTTTGAATCGGGTACGCTAATTTTCTCAAACCCCAATTGTCCTCTTGAACAATTTCGGCTCCGTTATCAGTTAAAAGCTTGCTAAATTTGGCAATTACCTCTTTAGCAACCTCATCTGATAACAACGGGGTTAGAATGATGACGGTTTCGTACTGTTGCATTTTATACGTTTTGTTATTTTACTACCCATGTAAAAACGGGAGTGCAAATGTAGGTATATTTTAAATACTATGCAAGTGTTTTACTATTAAAGTATTGACTGCATGGTAGGTAACTATAGCTGTTAATTTTGTTTTATATGTCGCTGTGCTGGTGGCAATCGTAGCTGGTTAATCATTACAGAAGAGATGATTGAATCTGCGATAGTATAGACAGTATTAGTGGAGTAGTCTTTTAACTAAAGTTTTATATACAGCAACGCCCCGATTTTAATTAAATCAGGGCGTTGTTATTAGAAGGGAAGCGTCTGCTTTCAAATAAGCTTATTTACGTCCGCTCATGGCGCTCAGTTCAGTAAGCGTAATTTTATCAAAACCTGCCGGGATACCAAAAGTGCCAACCGGAGGTTTTGCATCCGAAATAGATTTTAAAGTATTGGTAATGCTGCGGCCCATTTGGCTTACCGTAAATTGTACAGGGAAGCCACCCACTTTAGCATAAATAATGCTGTAAGCGCTGGCCGGTGCACTGATATCGTTAGTTACCCAAGTATCAAACGTAGTATTGCTTTTAGCATCTTTAGCAATTACTTTTTTGCAATTGTAACCGTTAATTTGTTTTGTTTCGGTAGTTGGGGTAAAAGTAAAGCTTGGCATTTTAGACATGGCTTCTTCCAGCTCACCGGGAGTAGCAACACCTGCTTTTTTAATGTTGGCCACAGGTACGTCAACCAAAACTGCCAGGTAGTCTTCTTTAAAGCCTAATACTTTAATAGTAGCCGGGCCTTGCTGAATGACAGTGGCTGTAGAATCGCCTTTAAAATACACTTTAGCCTCGGTGCCGGCTGCTTCGTAAACAGCAGTACCTTCGGTAAAAGATTTTTGTGCGCTTGCACTCAGGGCAGTAGCTGAAAGGGCAATGCCCAAAGCAGCAGTGAACAATTTATTCATGATGATAATTAATTGCAGTTAATGATTAATTTAAAGTTATTAACTTTTTAGTTAGATACAACGATATATGATTTGTTACGCCGTAAATTAAATAAATTTATGTGAAGACTATCTGCTTCGGCTGTTAACTTTTTTAACCTTTGCGGTGAATTGCTGGCCTCGGCAATTAAATAATGGTAGGTGTAAGTGTTGTTCAATTTTTTGATGTTGGTATATGGGTTCTGCGAAATCAAAACGTAGTCAACCGGTAACTTCTCACGTAAGACTGTTTTTTCGAGCGAAGGATTAAAAAGCAAGACGCTTTTTTGCATAAACTGCACGTAGTTATTCTGCTTCTTTAAAAACGTAGTCTGCAAACTTTGCTGCGGCTGGCAAAACAACAGGCTGTCTATGCCTAAACTATCTAAGCACGGTTGTATGCTGTATTGGTAGCTTTTATCGGCTAAGGTTAAATTGGTCACTAAAACAGCCTGCCTGCCTTTTTGAAACAAGGTAGCTGTATTCTTTTTTACATTAAAAAATACTATCCGTTCGGTTTGCTGGGTTTGTATCGCTTTCCAGCTACTGCTGATGCATAATACCAGCACGCAAGCTAAGCTGAGTTTAAGCATCGTTGCTTTTTTATAAGCGAGAAAATAAAGCATGAAGCCAATTAACAAATACCAGCACCAGTGCTCGAAGGATGTGAGCCATATTTTGCCTATACTGGCGTAAGGCAAGTGTTCAATGGAAGTCAGAACGCGCGTCATCCAAACAATAATCTGCTCTAACAAATAACCGCTCCATTGGCTGAACACTTTGAAGTTAGGGATAAACGTGCTGGTTAAAAATATTGCCCCGATAACCACAATGGCTTCGGCCGGTATGAGGATAAGCAGGTTACTGATTAAAAAGTAAACCGGAAACTGGTGAAAATAATATGCGCTTAACGGGAACGTGATGATTTGTGCCGCCAGGGATGCTGATACGGCATACCACAATTTACGCGCTACCGGATTTTTAAACTCTTTGAGTTCGTAAATAATGGGCTGCACCACCAGTAAGCCGAATACAGCTAAGTACGAAAGCTGAAAGCCAACGTCGGCAATCAGGAGCGGATTGTAAAGCAACAAGCCGAAAGCCGATACCGCCAATACGTTTAGGGTATGTACTGGTCTGCTGCCGGCTTTGCTCAAAATAATCAGGCTAAGCATAACGGCTGCCCGGCACACGGCCGGCGACAAGCCGGTGAGTATAGCATAGCCCCAAATCAGTACCAGCGAAAGGCCGGCATTAAGCCACTTACCATAACGATGATGCCTGAACGGTTTGAGCAGTGTGCTAATCAGCCAGAAAATAACCGCCACGTGTGCACCCGATACCGAAAGCACATGGATGGTCCCGGTTTTAGAATATGCCTGTAACACTTCGCTGCTTAAATCGGCTTTATAACCTAGCAATAGGGTAGAGGCTATGGCGGCGGCCTCAGGCTGTTGTAAATAAGTTTTGATAGCGGCTACCATCTGCTGCCTTGTTTTTAGCGAGAATGCAATAAGCCCGTTGCCATGGTTACGCTTTAGCAGCCGTGCATATGGTAACGGCAAAAAGCTCTGGTAATAGATATTCTGGTTGGCCAGATAACGCCTATAGTTAAACTCGGCCGGGTTGTAAGGCGGGTCGATGTGTTTGTAGGTAGCCGGTATAAGCCATACATCGCCATAGCGCGCCTTGTGGCTATTGTTATCGGCTACAAAAGTAACTAACAAACTGCCGGTAGCGCGCCTGGTATATTTGCCTGTAACCAAGCTTTGCACTTGGGCGTTAAAACGGGTATAGATACCTTTTGCAGCAGGTTCGCTTACTATTTTTACAATAAGGTAATTGGCTTTAAGCTTAGCAAAATGATTTGTGTTATTCAGTTCGTTGCCACGATAGGTGCCTAACCAACCCGCACAAAACAAAATGAGCGAAAGTGTGACACCGCCCAGCCAGGCAATGCGATGGACACGAAAACGGTTATAGAAAAGGTTAAACCCAACAAATAGCAAGGTACTCAGGCTCAAAACCAACAATATAGCGGTTACCCACAAAGGCTGATTGCTGTACAAGGCCACTGTAATGCCGGTCATTAGCGGCATCAACCAGTAAAAAAAGGGTATCTCACCTTGATGGGCACGGAGCAGTGTTTGCACTTACAGGATAGGTTTGTGCCCCAAGATACAAAAGAATGGTTGAGCCAGTATGAAATTACGACTTAATGCGCTCAAGAGCCGTTCTGCACGGCAGTCATTTACAACTGGTCACGGACTTCCAGTAAAAACTTTTTGAGGTTTTCGAGGGCTGATAAAACGCTTTGCTGGCTTTTGGTTTCGTTGATATTGCTTTTCAGGTGGTCTTTAGCGCCTTGTAAAGTATAGCCTTTATCGCGGATAAGGTGAAAAATGATTTTCAGGTTTTCAATATCATCCTCAGTAAAATAGCGGTTGCCTTTTTTGTTTTTTTTAGGCTGCAGTATATCAAATTCCTTTTCGTAATACCTGATTAACGAGTGGTTAACGCCAAACATAGCGGTTACCTCGCCCATGGTATAGTACATTTTATTGATATCGCGTTCTTTATAAGGCATATGCAAATATATAGAAAAAATAGGAGCCCCTTGTAAATCTACCCGCCGGGAGGAGAGGACATTAATAAATATTTTAAGCCCTCCGTCCTGAGGAAAGTTTGGG
>CAXYKR010000302.1:0-3977 GCA_964277815.1 uncultured Mucilaginibacter sp.
CGCAGAGACGCAAACACATTGGTCTCAATTGATTTAAATCAATGTTAAAATTTTATCGAAATAGAAGATATGACTTTGCAGGTGATAACCTTGTTATTTTGTAAAAAAAATCTTCTTCCTTCAAGAAAAGCATTACTATAAATTTTAACAATGACGCAGGGGCCAAAGTATTATTCGCCTTCGATTGGATGATGATAACAACGGCTGATACTTATATTTACGAAGAGTGCTTGAAATAACTAATCACTCTTCAGCATTTTAATTAAAAACTATCTTCTTGGGTTGAAATCTATATAAAATCCAACCCCGTAAAACTCTTGCTTAAAATAGCCTTGTTATCTACCTCCAGCCATTTGTTTAATAAGGTAGCGTATACTTCCCTAAAGTCCACCTGATATTTTAAGTCGCCGTTTTCGAGGTTAGCTAAATCGGGGGCTTGATTGTAAATGCCGGCTTTGTTGAGTTTGCCGCCAAATAAAAAAACATTATTGGCTGTACCATGGTCGGTGCCATTGCTGGCGTTTTGCTCAACCCGGCGGCCAAACTCCGAAAAGGTCATCACCAGGGTATCATCCAGCTTACCGGTTTGTTTCAGGTCTTTAATAAAGGCGGCTATCGCATCAGCGTAAATTTTCAATTGCCGCCCCTGCTGGTTTTGCTGCCCCACATGGGTGTCAAAGCCGCTCAGCGATACATAATATATCCGGGTCTGTAGGCCGGAGTTTATAAATTTGGATACGTTTTTAAGCTGATAGCCCAAGCCTGTATTGGGGTAAGCGGCGGTTACATTATAAGTTTTGGTAGTATTTTGTATATAATCGGCTGATGAGTAGGTCTCAATCATGGTTTTATACAGATACCCTAAGTTGTCCTCATGCAGGTGGTCGTTATTCTGCTCGTGCATCAGGTCTTTAAAAAAAGGCTCACGGGTAGTTTGATAAAGCTTGTTAGGGTCTTGCACGGCAATGCCCTTTAAACTGGCTCCCTTGAGCGCTAATGATAGCGTATCGTCTACCTCAATGGCCGTGTAGGGGCTTTTGCAATTCTGGCAGTTAGCATCCAGGTAGCGGCCAATCCAGCCGGTGGTCAAAAACTGATCAGCATCACTGGCCGTTTGCCATATATCCATCGACCTGAAGTGCGACCGGTCGGGGTTAGGATAACCTACAGAGTTAATTACACTCATCCATCCCTGGTCGTAAATTTCCTTTAAGGCCGACAGGTTAGGATTAAAGCCTTGCATATCGTTCAACTTAATTACATCGCTGTTATTAATAGCTATGGTTTTTCGTTTTTGATAATACAAGTCGTTCCCAAACGGAACCACAGTATTAAGCCCGTCATTACCGCCCGAAAGCTGAATAATTACCAGGTTTTTGTAACCGGTAATGGATGACGTTGCCATAGCCTCCAGCGGCTTTAAAAAGGCGGGTATTAAAAATGCGCCGGATGCCAAAGCGCTGTTTTTTAAAAAATCTCTTCTTTTCATAACTCAAAGAATTAACCGATGAATGTGGTTGCTATTACTGCGCAGTGGCAGCCATCGCGTTTAGCATAACTGATATTCGGGTGTTGACACTACCTGTATTACCATAGCCTTAATGTCGGAAGCCTGGTTAACTTCGGCAATGATGCGCGGGTTAAGCGGCGGCTCTAACAAATATTGGGCTACCGCCTCGTGCGGCACTTTCAGCGGGATGCTTTGCAAAAACTTATTCCAGTCGGGCTGGGCTTGTACCCGCTTAATTACATTAAGCTGCTGCTTGCGTTGCGATGCCAGGTAAGCCTCATCTTCGGGCGACGCCTTGCCGGCAAAATCAATCAGTCCCGCATTTAATATAGTCGACGGTATTTTGATACGATACATCAGCGACGAGCTGTCAATCCAGCTGCGGCCGCCCGGCCATCCAGCCACATTAGGAGGCCTGAACAATACCTGGCCCAGCGTACGCTGAAACTGTATCAGCACATCTGGGTTTTGGTAGCTGATGCTGAACCGGCGGTTCAGGTCTGCCAATAGCTCTACAGGCGATTTAATCAGGTTGCCAATATTTTTATCCTCATAAAACCAGGGCGCTGTAAACACGTGCTCCAGCAATGCTTTGATATCGTAGCCCGATTGGTAAAACACCCCGGTCATTTCTTCTATATGGGCATCGTCGGGTATCTCGTTTACCAGGTAACGGTACAGCTTGGTGCTAATATAACGGGCGGTTTGTTTGTTACTGAGAATGATGTCAATAATGTCTTCACCACAATAGTTGCCCGTTTTGCCCATGAATGTTTTGGGTTTATCGTCATGAATGTTGGGCCTGAACGTGTATTCGCCATTTTTGCCGTTGTAAGCCCATCCTGTAAATGCACGAGCCGACTCTTTAATATCCTGCTCGGTGTAATGGCCGCGCCCAAGCGTAAACAGCTCCATCAGTTCACGGGCAAAATTTTCGTTGGGATGCGCTTTGGTATTTTGCTGGTTATTTAAAAATTGCAGCATAGCCGGAGACTGGGATACCTTGATGAGCAATGTTTTAAAATTATCCAGTGCGTAGGCACGCTGTATATTGTTAAGCTCCTGACTGTAATAGTAATTGCCAATGTTGCAAGCAAAATGGTTGTGCCAAAAGAGGGTCATCTTCTCACGCAGTTGCGCTTTGCTGGTGCTAAGTTGCTGCATCCAGGCAATGTTCAAAGCCCTTTCCTGCTGGTTACGTTTTTCCTGTAATGCCTTGCGCTGGTCTTCGGTCGGGTCCTTAATAGGGTTTAAATCCAGATTTTCGGTAACGGCAATAAGTGGCGTAACAGGCTCAGCATCCTTAAATATTTTCTTAACGGCCTTTTTGGCGCTCCAGTTGCGTTGAGCCTGTAATTCATTGTAGTCGATACCGAATCCGACCCGTGCGTACAAATGTTTAATCAGCCTTGTATTGTCCATAACGCAATCAATAAAGTAGATGTATTACGATAATATTTATCCGTATATATAAATACTTTGCCCGTGAGTTTAATACGATTTTCTCTTGGTACTTATAGCTATTTAACGTGAGCCAAAACAGTTAATTACTCAGATATACTGTATTTTAACATCCTTTTAATGCGACATTGCGTACAAAACGCCGGTCTATTACAATTATGCGCTAAATATGTTTTAATTTTTTTCTAATAAATTGTTAATACATATATTAGTACAGCGTAACCTTATTATAACTATATGCAAAAAACCTTTACCCTGCTGCTATTAGCGCTCTTTTTGCGGACAACTTCTTCCGCCCAAACACAAAAAATCGTTTCAGATGCGCCCGTTTATGGCAAAATTGACATTACCGACCTACAATCAAAAACCTGCGAGTTTGAAAAAGATGCCAATGCTATGGTACTTTCAGACAAAGCCGAGCTTTATTACGATGACAATTTAAACATCATTGTAGAGCGGCACAAGCGTATCAAAATTCTTTCGGATGCCGGGAAAAAACAAGCCGACGTGCGGATAGAGTATTACGGCGGAAACCGCTATGAATACATTACCGGTTTACAAGGCGAAATATTTAACCTGGTAAACGGAAAAATTGAGACTACCAAACTCGACAAAAAACAGATTTTTACCGAAAACGTGGATAAAAGCCGCATGGCCCTGGTGTTTTCGTACCCTAACGTAAAAGCCGGCTCGGTGATAGAGTACAAGTATAAGCAAACCATCAACTCGATGAGTTATTTGCCCGATTGGTATTTTCAGGAAACTATACCGGTACGTTACAGCGAATTAATTACCAGCATACCCGAGTGGTTTTACTTTACCTTGCAGCAACGTAACGGACAGCCATTTACCAAATTTAACCGCAGCATCGAGTCGCGTTCTATCAGCAATGGGTCCAACACGCCGCTGATGTTTTCGCAAAACATCACGCAATACGTAATGGCCAATGTACCATCGGTAGTGCATGAGCCTTTTATGTCATCAGAGATAGATAACATGCAGGGCC
>CAXYKR010000303.1:0-4089 GCA_964277815.1 uncultured Mucilaginibacter sp.
GTTGTATTTTCTCTTTCAGTTTGTTGAGGGCTGACAATGCCGAAGCCAGCGAAACCTGCTGTTCCAGTATAACGTGTACCAACGATTCGAACGTATTAGGCCTCGACCAATAAGGCGGATAGCCATACTGGCTAATGATGGCTGCCAGGTCAGCGTCCTGACCCGCTAACCAGTCGCATAAGGTATGGTAATTATCAGGGGTAAATGTGGCTATGCTCAAGGTAATGCTTTAACAGGTAACACTATTAAAGCATTTAGGTTGCTACAAGTAAGTTAAACCAACCGGATTATTGCTATCGTAAAAAATCGGCTCAAAATTCTGGTCGGCTAATTCACAAGCTGATGATACCGACAGGCAATTGACATTGCCAAAAATAGAGGCAATAGCGGCATCGGCAGCATCGCGGCCGGTAGCTATTTTTACGAGCCCGTTTAAGGGTGCCAGTTGGGTAGCATCAAAAATAATCCATTTGCCGCCCAGGTAAGCCTCAAAGCAGGCATGAAAATCGGGCGGATTAAGCTGATAAGCGTAACCTGTAAAATAGCGGGCAGGTATATCTAAAGCCCGGCAGAGCGCTATCCCCAAGTGGGCAAAATCACGGCAAACCCCGGCCAGTTCAGTAACTGTATCATAAGCCGAAGTTTGTGAGTTGGTAGAGCCGCTCAGGTACTCCACATTATCATGTATCCATTGGGTAAGGGCAATCACCTTTTCAAAGGCGTTATCAATTTTACCAAACTTGTTGTTAGCAAACCGGAACAACTTGTCGGACTGGCAATAACGGCTTGGAAAAATATAAGGCAGCACCATAGGGTCTACATCTGCAATAGGCACTTGTGTTAATTGTCCGGCCGGTGTTAATTTAAAAGAGGTATCTACCAGGGCGCTGTAACTAATGTTTAACGTGGCAGGCTCGGTAACTTCGAGCCGGATAAAGCGGTTTTCGGTATAATGCGAAAATTCTTCAATTTTAAAGTAAGGCTCAACTGTAAAAGTTTCTTCGAGGATAGCCTGGGCCGGGGTGCGCAGCGCGTGTATATTGAGTATAAATGTTGATGGCGCGGTTACCTCGTAACCCAGTTGCCCGGTAACCTTAAACTTCATGCTTGTTGGCTGTATTAGTGTTGCTTTCCAGTTGGTTAAACGCGTTGTCAATCCATTGGTTTGAGGTATTGTTGAGCGCTTTCTTCAATTCTTCGTGCCACTGGGCCGACACGCTTTCCAGGTCGGCGCTTTCGTAATGGTAGTCTACCATATTAAAGCTACCGTTCTGGTACAAAGCAACATCGATCGGAAAGCCCACATCAACCGCACTGATGCGGGTGGAGTCGAAAGACAGGAAACCGGCTTTGAGCGCCAGTTTCATACTGGTATCTTCTTTTAAAATACGGTTTAAGATGGCCTTGCCTTGTGCGGCATTGCCGATGATGACGTATGGGGCGCCATTGCCTAGCTCTACCCAGTTACCTTCGGGGTATAACAAAAAAAGCTTGTGTTCTTCGTCGTCTTTCATCTGTCCGCCAATAATGGTGTTCAGGTTAAACTTAAAGCCGGCTTTTTCCAATGCTTCCCTGTCCTCTTCAGCAACGCGTTTTACCTGTTCGCCAAAGGCATTAACTATTTTGTATAGCTTGTTGTACTGGTCCAGGTTGGTTTCCAGCAGTTCGTCAAAATAAATAATAGCTTTATCGCGCACCGAACGCAATCCGCTGGTCATGATAAACAGCGAGCATTTATCTTTTTGTACGGTAGTGAGTTTCTTTTTGGTAGTTACATCGTTGCCCGATGTAATGCGGGTATCGGCAATGGCCACCAATCCTTCTTTTACTTTAATGCCCAGGCAATAAGTCATAGCACGTTAAATCAATCTGGAAATCAATAAATCAGTGCCGCAAAATAGAATAATTTGTAAAACTTTTCAGCTGATTTTAGTTGGTAGACAAAGCATATCTGCGATTAACAGGCAGGTTGAGTGTGATACATAAGATCAACATCCAAATCATCACCAACGTGATAAAGCTGTAAAATTTAAATATGTCGGTTAACGTTTGTCCAATGATGGCTTTCGAAATAACATCGGTAAGTACGCAAAGCACGCAGGTGATGATTAATAGTGTGGTTCGCTTTTCGTGCAGCAAAGTGTGGAAAACGTAGGTATAGATAAAAATAGCACAAACGTGGTGATGTGCCCATACCCGGCCAGGCAGTAAAAGCGTAGCCAAAAAAATAAAGCTGTAGTCGGCCGCCGAAAATGCTTCTTCTTCTTTTACGTACCGGGCATAAATAAATTTTGCAGTTAAAGCCCCCATCACCAATACCTGGAAATATAAAATGATGGTTTTTAATGTGGCTGATGATAAAAGTAATATCGGAGAAAACCCAACAGCAGCATTGCCGGTATCCAGCTTTTCGAGCAGGGCGGGTATGCCCAGGCTGATAATGTTTTCGTCAATTTGACCTTTCGAAAATGGCGCAACAAAGGCGGCGTAATAACCCTGCCAGTCGTTAAGCCCGGTTGGCCATCCTCTTAGCAGGGCTGGTATAATAATAAATGGTAAAGCAGTGAGTATAATTTTAGGCCAGTCTTTGGGGCCACGTTTAATGGCTGCAAAAAACAGGAACAGTACCGGTGTGATTTTAAAAAAGGTACCTGCCATAAAAAACACATAACTGAGGCCGAACTTTTTTTGCTGGTAATGCCCTATGCCCAGCAGGGTTAAGCATAATACCGGCAGGTTGGCATTCATCCAGATGTAATTGTGCCAGTAAAAGCCGATTGAAAACAAGGTGGATAATACCAGGGGCCAGGTAAAATTACTTTGAGGATAGTACTGCTCAAATATCTTTTTAGTCAGATAAATAGAGGCCATCCATAAACCGTAATTAACCAGGTAGGTAAACACAAAGGCCGAAATATGAAACGGAAAGATAGAGAACAGGCTGAAAAACAAGGCTGCGAAAGGCGGGTAAGTAAAACCGCCATCAACCAGACCAGGGGTATATAATTTCTCGCCGCTTAAAAAGTGTTTGCCGGTTTGCCAGTATATGTAGTAGTCGCCGGCAACATCAGCTTTCATACCGCGCTGGTAAGATATAAACACAAAAGCGATAGAAATAATTATGAGTAGTATGGGTAGGTAGCGTTTGCTGAATTGCATTTTATGTTTTAAGGTAAAGTAGAGCAAAGGTAGTTATACCGGGGTAACACCGGTATGTGATTGTTGTTACGGGTTAAATAACATAATTTTGATTTACATTGCCGTCTGTATGATATCTTTTGCTCATCGAGTGTTTTTAGAAGTTGCTGCCAATTTGAGTTTCTCAAAGGCGGCCCAGGTGCTGTTTATCACCCAGCCGGCCATCAGCAAGCATATTAAAGCACTCGAAGACCAGTATAAATTACCCCTGTTTGAACGACGTGGTAACAGCATTATTTTAACCGAGGCCGGTAAAAAATTAAACGAATACCTGCTGCAGGCTACCGAAATAGAACGTAAGGCCGAGTATGACCTGTCGGTTCTAAGTAACCAGGCCCAGGCTGCAGGCCATTTGCGACTGGGAGCCAGTACTACCATTGCGCTGTACATTTTGCCGTCTATTTTGTCCGGCTTTCAGCGGCAATATGCTAATGTGGGGGTGCAGCTGGTTAACCGCAATTCGGAGTATATACTCAATGCTTTGCTAAATCACGAGGTGGATATTGGCATTATTGAGGTAGACAATAAATTAACCAATGTGTCATATCAGCCTTTTATGAGCGATGAGGTAATACCGGTTTGCTCGGCTAAAAGTCCGCTTTCGGGCAAGTCGTTAACGCTAAAGCAGTTTTTAAAAACACCCTTAGCCTTGCGCGAGCGCGGCTCCGGGACATTAAACGCGTTGCTGAAAGCCCTGGCGGCTCATCATGTTAAGCCTGCCGACCTTTCGGTTAAAATCAGGTTAGGCGGAACGGAAGCGCTAAAAAATTTTCTGCTGGCCGACCAATGCCTGGGTTTTATGCCGCGCCCATCAATTGTGCGCGAACTGGCCGAAGGTGATTTGGTTGAGGTGCCGATAGAAGGGCTGAAGATTACCCGTAACTTTTATTT
>CAXYKR010000304.1:0-10676 GCA_964277815.1 uncultured Mucilaginibacter sp.
ACCCGGCAACATTCGACGTTTATAAGCTAAACCTGAACAGCGGACTGCTAACGCTATACATTGCCAATCCTGGTAATATTACCGAATGGTATCCGGATAACGACGGCAAGATACGCTTGGCCAAAGCTACTGACGGTGTCGACGAAACCATTTTGTACCGTACCAGCGACGAGTCGCCGTTTAAGCCTATCATCAAAAATAACTTTAAAAACAAAGTTGATCCTATTGCCATTACGCCCAAAGGAAGTTCATTTTATGCCTTATCTAATGTTAACCGCGATAAATCTGCTTTGGTGGAGATTGATGCTACAACGGGTAAAGAGGTACAGGTAGTTTACAGCACGGATAAGGCCGATATTATGGATTATGGCTACTCGCGCAACCGGCATCGCCTGGAATACGCAGGCTGGGAAGACGACAAGCCGCATAAGTACTTCTTAAACCAAGAGTTTAAAAATATGTATGGTGATATTAAGACGAAACTGAAAGGTAGTGTCATTAAGTTCGTAGACCGCGATACATCCGAATCTAAATACATCATTATTACCTATACCGACCGTAATCCTGGGACATTTTACCTCTACGAGCGGAACGGCGGCAAGCTAAAGCGTTTGAGTAACCTAAATGGCAGCTTAAAACCCGAAGAACTATGTGCCATGAAACCGGTATCATTTCGCGCAGCCGATGGCATGCTGATTAACGGCTATCTTACATTGCCTTTGGGCAATAAAAAAGAAAACTACCCATTGGTGGTAATGCCGCACGACTGGCCCCGAAACCGTAATACATGGGGTTATAACGCTGAGGTACAGTTTTTAGCTAACCGCGGCTATGCCGTTTTTCAGGTAAACTACCGGGGCTCTACCGGCTACGGTAAGGCATTTTGGAGCGCCGGTTTTAAGCAGGTGGGCGGTAAAATACAAAGCGATATTGCCGATGGCGTAAACTGGCTGATTAAGCAAAAAATAGCCGACCCTAAACGGGTGGCCATTATGGGCGCAAGGTTCGGCGGCTTTTCGGCTCTATATGGTGTTTCTTTTTATCCTAAGCTATATAAATGTGCTATTGTGCAGTATGGTTTGATTAACTTTTTTACCTATATTAAAGATATCCCACCGTACCGCCAGCCGCAGTTGCAGATGACTTACGAGCAGGTAGGCAACCCCGAAACAGATGCTAATTTGTTCAGGGCAATTTCGCCGGTGTTTCATACCGAAAAAATTAAATCTCCGGTTTTGATGTTCCAAGGCGCCAAAGACCCACGCGCCAATATCAGCGAGATTAACCAGTTTGTAAGGGAAATACAGAAACGTAATGTGCCCATCCGTTATGTTTTAAAGGCTAATGAACGCTATTCTTTTCGGAGCGAGCATAACCGTATGGATATGTACGCTCAGATTGAGCGCTTTTTAGAAGACTACCTGAAAGTTAGGCGTTAAACAGTGATGACGGCAGGAGCTCACAAAAACGTATACCGGAAAAACTTTTCGCTGATTGCTGCCTTTTTGGTGCTGATTACGGTAACGCTTTTTATTGCGCTCATTATTGCTTACAACCTAACCTCACGCTATGTAGAAAATGAGTTTAATCTGCGTAAGCTGGATGTGTTGGAAAGGGCTATTAAACCGTACAACGACTTTTTTCAAAACCGGATTCCTGAGATAACTTCTTACCAAGGTTTTTTGGATTCTGCCTCGGCTGGTAATTACGCCCGTTCGGTGTTTGATGATTACAGGTTTGTTAAGTCCATCAGGTATAATGAAATCACTGTAGGCAGCAAGCCGGAAAACTTTACTGGTAACGGTATGGACATTGCCATGAAGGCTGTTTACGAATATAAGCCAAACGCAAAAAGGGTAATAGGGAAGCGGCTGATTACTGATGTAGTCAACGAGGATTTTAAAACGATGGCTGCTAAGCTTAATTCTTATATTGCAACAGCCGATACTTCTCGTGTCCCTACGCAAGACGAGATTTATCGCACGTTTTACGATGTTCAGCCCAGCAAGATTAGTTACTTAAATATTCCACGGCGCGAAGAAATAAGAAGCTACCGTGAGTTGCAAAAGGGCAGGCGCACCCGTGCATTGTACAAGCAAAACATGATGACGTTTTTGCTGGATGTATTTGCACTAAAAGTCAAAAATACCCATCCGGAGTTATACCAGCATATTGCGATACAACCAGTGGTATATGACCCGCTAAACGCCAATGATAACGAATTGCGTACCGAAGTAGCTTTCCCTGGTGCATTTGCCGATTACAAGATTTACTTCAATTCGGAAAAGGTACACTTGGATGCGGAGGTTAACCGGCGTTTTGCACCTATTGCTGGCATTGTGCTGTTAATTTATGTATTTATGGTGCTTATTGGTTGGCTGATTTATCGTAACCTGAATACCAACCTCAAGCTCTTTAAACTACAATACGATTTTATCAACAACTTTACTCATGAGTTTAAAACACCGGTAAGTGTTATAAAAATAGCCGGCTCTAACCTGCGCGGCGATGGCGAACTTACCGAGCGGCAACGCAAACATTACGGTAAAATACTGGATGAGGAAGCAGACAAGCTGAACGAGCTGATGAACAAGCTGCTCTCTTTTACCCAAATTGAAAACCGGTCTATTAAACTGAACAAAGAAGAAATCAATCTTGAGCAGTTTGTTCAAAAATACATCAATACGTTTAGTATCAAGTACCCTGATTTCAAGTTGGGCTACGCGGTGGAGGGTGTTTATAACTTTTATACCGACCCTGTTTTGTTGGGCAGTATATTCCAGAATCTGATTGAGAACGCCTATAAATATTCTAATCCCGGGCAAAAGGAAATTTTTATCCGGATAGCTTTTGAAAAAAGAAATATAATTTTTTCGTTTACTGATAAGGGCATTGGGATACCCAAAAGCGAAATTAATAACGTATTTAAGAAGTTTTACCGTATCGAAAACCAGTATAATCAAAACGGGAGCGTGGGGCTGGGTTTGGCTTTTTGTAAAGAACTGGTTAACTTTATGAACGGAGACTTGCAGGTAAAAAGTAAAGTTAACGAAGGCTCGGAGTTTATAGTAACCCTGCCTTATGAAAATTAAATCATGAATACAGAAATAAAGATTGCCCTTGTTGAGGATGACGAAAACTTACGTTTTTTAGTTGCCGAGCGACTGGAGAGCGAAGGCTATAAGGTATTGGAGGCTGCCAATGGTACTGATGCCGAAAAAATAATATTAGAAAACATGCCCGACATCGTATTGATGGACTGGATGCTACCCGGCAAGCAGGGTTCTGAGGTTTGCAGCAACATCAGGCAGAAAGGGTTTGATAAGCTCGTGATTATGATGACCGCTAAAGCGCAGGATATTGATAAGATTGAGGCGTATAATTTTGGCGTATCTGATTACATCACTAAACCATTTAATATGGATGTACTGGTGGCGATGATTGACAGCAAGATTAAGTTTTCGTTAAACAACGATAAATCTGAAGTGCATCGTTTTGCCGATATGGAGCATCATCCTAATACGCACTTGCTAGTAAAATCGGGCAGAAAGGTAGAGCTGACTATTTTAGAAAACCGTATTCTTTTATATTTCCTGAAAAATAAAAACAAGGTAATTAACCGCGAAGAACTGATGATGGAAGTATGGGGTTACAATGCCGATGTGAATACCCGCACGTTGGACATGCATATTGTAAGGCTGCGCAAGAAAATTGAGAACAACGCCGACTCGCCGCAATACCTGCAAACCGTACGCGGCGTAGGCTATAAATTTGCTTACGAATAAGCTTATTGTTAAACTGTATGTAAGATATTTTACAAAGGAAAGCTGCACTATGTGCAGCTTTTTTTGTAGGCTTTAGCGATGATAAAATTTCGGTAGAATGTCTTTTTAGCTGTCAATTGATATTGGTAAATTGTAAATACTTCTTCTGTCTCAGGCAATTGAGTTACTTTAACGGCGTTTAATATCTTGAAAAAATAATACATCGATTTGAGCATCACCTTTTGCCAGATTGGCCCGGTTAGCTGGAAATCTGTATTGAGCCATAAACCGTTGGGCACAAGCCTTTGATGAATGTTTGGGAAGAGTTTATAAATTTCCTGTGTAGAAAAGTTATCGAAGAGGAAAGCGGTGATGATTACATCAAACTCTTGTGTTAAGGATAGCTGACTGATATCCTCGGTAATGTAAATTACTTCATTTTGGGCTACGTTCCTTTTACGCGATAGTTCCATCATGTTGGCTGATATTTCTACGTAGGTAATATGTAGTCCTGAAGGATAAAGCTTAGCTACGCTTTCCAGAATCTGCCCGGTACCACCGCCAATAATTAAAATACGGGCTCGGGGCGGAATGAGGTTTAAGAAATACTCCTGCGCGTTAACCTGCGCATTGCCAAACACCAGTTTAGATAGGCGTTCGTAAAACCAGGAGGCATTATCATAATTGGCCGACATATTACAACCAGCTAAAAACTACCAAGGCCACATACTGCAAAATGAGTACGCCATCTAAGTAAAAAAAGTAATAATACTCGTTACGCTGCCAGGTAGATTTAAAAATCAACCAGCCGGTAAGTATAGTAACCAGCGCGAGTGCCCAAAAATCGTGGCTAAGCCCCATGTGCCGAAATACAAAAAGCAGTACCAGGTAGCCGGCCAACAGCACCTGGCAGAACAGATAAGCCTTTTTTTCGCCAAAAGCTACCGGAATAGTTTTTAATCCTGCAATTTTGTCCTGGAAAAGGTCGCGGATATCAAAGGGTACCGTAAGGGCGCCTATGAACAAAAAGCGCTTGCTCACCAATATCAGTGTATCAATATTGCTCAAATGTGTTTGCCCAAACGCTTTGGCTTGTAGTACCGGTAGTAGTACACAACTTAAGGTCCATACCACGGTAATCAGAATGGGTTTTAACCCTGGAATGTTTCGCAGGCCCGTTTTGCGGCCGCTGTGCGTAAATACTGGTAGCCCATAGCCAACAGAAAGTGCCGCCATAAAAATAAGCAGTAGCTTAGAGTCGGTAGACATCAGAAAGAACAGCGGAAAAAGGCTGAGCATAGTGACAATGGTAATGCCTACCATCAACTGGTAATATTTAAAAAACCAGCGTACCCGGCGATACGGAGAGCTTTCGGGCCGCTTAGGACGTGTAATGAGAATACAGAAATTATATATGCCCAGCGTAGCGGTAAAAAGCAATACCAGTACCGGGCAATCGGGTTTTGCTCCTATTAAATGAAAGGTAACCAAGCCTTGTGCTACCGCGCAAAGGGCCATAAATACATTGCTGAATAACAAGGCATCAAAGGCAGGCTGAAGGTATTTTTTCATTTGTAACTGCAATGATAAGTATGCAGCCTTTGTTTGTGAAATATTAAGTGATTTTTACTAATTTATTGCTGATTAGTTCACAAGTGTTAAGCCAAACTTAAAAGCTGATTAGCCAACCTTAATATTAGGGTTAGCACCGCTGCGTAATTCAAAAATGGTAATTTCAGGTAAAATACCTACCCGGCCCGGGTATCCCAAAAAGCCATAACCAACATTCACGTACAATTGCTGCTGGTCCTGGTGATACAAGCCTGCCCACTCTTTATAAACAAACTGGATTGGGCTCCACTGAAAGCGCTCTGTTTGCACTCCAAACTGCATACCATGGGTATGGCCAGAAAACATTACATCTATTTGTGGGTAATGAGGCAGCACCTGCGCACGCCAGTGCGAAGGGTCGTGCGAGAGCAACAGTTTAACCGGCAAGTCATCGGTATCTTTAACTGCTAAGTCCAGCTTGCCATATTTAGGAAAACGGCTGAGCGAACCCCAGTTTTCTACACCTAAAATTCCAATTTCTTCGCCGTCAACTTTTAAACGTCTGTTGGTATTTCTTAATAAATCCCAGCCCATGTTTTTATGGGTAACCAATAAATCGTCAAAGTTTTTTTGTTTGGCAGCCTGGCTTGGCCAATCTTTGTAATCGCCGTAATCGTGGTTGCCCAAGCTGGAATAAACACCCAGAGGTGCTTTTATCTTGGCAAAAAGATCCTGGTACTCACGCATTTCGTTGCTTTGCTTATTTACCAAATCGCCGGTAAAGAAAATAAAATCGGGCTTTTCGGCAAGCAGTAAGTCTACACCGCCAGTTACGGCTTTTTTGTTGTAAAAGCTACCGGAGTGGATATCCGAAATTTGGCCAAGCTTAATCCCGTCAAACTTTTTGGGTAAGTTAGGTAACCAAAGCGTGCGCCGTTTAACGCGGTAATCGTATACACCGTTTATCATACCGTAAGCCAGGCCTGCCAACGGGAGGGAACCGGCAACAAGACCTGCTTTTAAGATAAACTCCGAACGCTTTATTTTGTTAGGATTAGCTTCTGCTGATTGGCTTACCGGAGCGGCTTCTGCCGATGCCGGATGTTCAGGTTTGCGCTTAAGTCTTGCAAACAAGCGGCGCACGTCATCAACAATAACAAAAGGTAGGAAAAAGACTTTGCAGAATAAAGTCAGGAAAAACGCCAGCAATACGGCACCCTTGAAACCCAAGTTAAACTTGAGGAATATGCTCGAAATTACACCGATAACCAGTAGTACTGAAAATATCCAGTAGCCCCTCAAAAACTTTTTGCTTTGTAAAAAGCGCCATTTGGTAAAGCCGTTGCGCAAGGCGTTAACAATATACCAGTCGGCAATTAAAAGGCCAATACAGATGGAAACGAGTGTAAGGGAATGTCCCTCCATAAAAACGTATCAGTTAATGTTTATATAAAAGATAAGCCTGTATAACGCTTTAAATGCTATACAGGCTTATCTTAAGCACGGCAAAGGTAATGATTAATAGCGGTCATCGTCTAAATCGTCTTCATCAGGCTGCATGTTAAACAAGCTGTCAAACATATCTGAGAAGGCAAAGCCATTATCCAGAAAACCTTTGTTGAGTTGTGAAAACTCGGCCAAGCCGTGCAGTACAAATTCCATCAACAGCAATTGCTGATTTTCGCTCAAACGAGGGTGGAATTGCTTAACAAAATCTTTTAAGCCACTCACCGAGTTTAACGCTTTTTTGTACTCGGCTATTGGTAAGTCGTCAACCAGCGAAAGATTGTTGCCGCTGGCAAACCAGCCAATAATCTCGTTATATGGATTGGCTTTTTTACTTTTCTTAGCCTTTTCAGGGTCTGGGAAGAATTGCAGCAACAGTGATTTAATAGCTTTGCCAATAAGTATGTTGGCCACTTTAGCCGGACCTTCCAACTCACCCTCATACACCAATTCTATTTTACCCGTAATAGCCGGAATAACCCCCAAAAAGTCGGAGATGCGCACAAAGGTGTTTTTCTCATTGTTGATAATCATCCGGCGTTCAGCGTTGCTGATCAGGTTCTCATAAGCTGAGATAGTAAGACGGGCAGATACCCCGGATTTTTTATCAATATATTCGGAGTTACGCGCCTCAAAAGCAATTTGCTCAATCAGGTCTTTTACTAAGCCATCCGCTTCTACAGCTACCCTTTGTTCCGGTGTCAGCAATGCTTCCTGCTGGGTAATTTTACGCGATACCTCTACCGAGCGCGGGTAGTGAGTTAATATCTGGCTCTCAATACGGTCTTTTAACGGGGTTACGATTGAGCCACGGTTGGTATAATCCTCAGGATTGGCGGTAAATACAAATTGCAGGTCCAAAGGCAAACGCAGTTTAAAACCTCTGATTTGGATATCTTTTTCCTGTAGAATGTTAAACAGCGATACTTGAATACGCGCCTGTAAATCGGGTAATTCGTTAATTACAAAGATGCCGCGGTGGGCACGTGGTATCAAGCCAAAGTGAATTACCCGTTCGTCTGAGTAAGTCAGTTTTAAGGTGGCAGCTTTAATGGGGTCAACGTCACCAATCAAGTCGGATACGGTAACGTCCGGCGTTGCTAATTTTTCGGTATAGCGCTCCGAGCGGTGTACCCAGGCAATCGGGGTATCATCACCTTTGGTTTCGACCTCGTTGTGCCCGTACCAGGATATTGGCGCCAGTGGGTCATCATACAATTCTGAACCTGCAATGTATGGTATGTACTCATCCAGCAGGTTTACCAGTAAGCGGGCAATACGGGTTTTGGCTTGTCCGCGTAAGCCTAACAACAAAATGTTATGGCGCGAAAGTATAGCAGTCTGCAAATCGGGTATTACGGTATCTTCATAACCAATAATGCCTTCAAAGCCACCTTCATGCTTTTTTTGCAGCTGCAGTATCAGGTTTTCTCTCAGTTCTTCTTTAACAGACCGGCTACGATAATCGGTTTGTTTTAATTGCCCGAGGGTTGTTATATTCAAAAGTTCGTTTGCCATTCGTGTTTTTATAAGTAATTTAAAAGCTAACTCAGTGGTCAGTGTTTTAGTATCTTAAATATATAATGTCCATTTAAATCCGACTTACGGACTAATCGGCTTTTCGGACTCATATCCTTATCTCACCGTTTTTCTGCGGTTTTTGATGTAATCTTCAAATATGTATTCGCCTAATCCAGTGAGCGAGCTGTAAAACGCCCGTCCGCCATTGGTTTCGGTAAACTTGCGTACAAACTGCTGCAGATACGGATCGCGCGCAATCATAAATGTGGTGATTGGAATTTTTAACCGTTTGCATTGGGCCGCCATATTTAAGGTTTTGTTCACCACCTTGCGGTCTAAACCAATGCTGTTTTTATAATACTTGGTGCCCTCTTTTAAACAAGTAGGTTTACCATCGGTAATCATAAAAATTTGCTTGTTGTGCGTTTTACGTCGGCGCAGCAAATCGGTAGCCAGCTCCAGGCCGGCATAAGTATTGGTATGGTAGGGGCCAACCTGCAAATAGGGCAAGTCCTGTAAACTGATGGGCCAAGCATCGTTACCAAAAACTACAATATCAAGTGTGTCCTTCGGATACTTGGTCCTAATCAACTCAGCCAGGGCCATCGCTACTTTTTTGGCCGGTGTAATACGGTCTTCGCCATACAAAATCATGGAGTGAGATATGTCAATCATCAGCACGGTAGAGGTAAGGGTTTTGTAGTCCATTTCCTCTACTTCCAGGTCGCGCTCGGTCATCATAAAATCGCCGATACCATGGTTAACCTGCGCATTGTGGATAGATTGCGTCATGTCAATCTGGTCCAGGCTGTCGCCAAACTCAAACTCGCGGCGTTCGGAATTTTTTTCGTCGCCCTGGCCCGATTGCGGAGAGCGGTGATTGCCCTTGCCGGATTTTTTAAGCTTACCAAATATTTCTTCGAGCGCCGACTGACGTATGCTTTGCTCTGTTTTTGCTGTAATATTAAAATTGCCTTGTTGCTGGTCTTCGGTTAAGTAACCTTTTTGTTTAAGGTCGTCAATAAAATTACCCATGCCATAATCGTCATTGGTAATGTTGTATTGCTTATCCAGCTCGTTCATCCAGGTTAAAGCTTCGCCAGCATCGCCCGACGTATAGTTGAGCAATTCCAGAAACAGCTTTAACAATTCATCAAATCCCCCTTTCGGTATTTCCCGGGGTGTAAATTTAGAAAACCCAAAACCACGCATAGATGCACCTTTCTTAGTATAAATTAACGTAATAATTTTGGTTAAAGTTTACCGGGTGGTACGATAAACTGACCAATCGTTATAATAAACAGAGTTTTATGACAATTGACTGATTGGTTTAAAATGGTCATAACGGCTTAGTTAGCCAAACGGAAACTGATATTAGTTTGCCTGCAATAAATCACCCGGATAAGTTGGATTAGCACCTCGCTGGCTGGCTACATAGGCACCCACTTTACAAGCTTTATCGAGTATTTGCGGGATGGGTTGTTCGGCCAGCAGGCCGGCAACCAGGGTAGCCAAAAAGGCATCGCCTGCACCTACAGTATCGGCTACCTTCACCTCAATACCTGCATGCTCGTAAAATTCGCCGTCGTGCCAAATGATGGCGCCATTCTCGCCCCTGGTAACACAAATGGTATGAGTGTGAAACTTGCTATGAAACTCCATCATTTTATCTTGCAACGAGCCGCTGTTGCCGTGTATGAGCAGGTTGGCTTCATCTTCGTTCATCTTTACTACATTGGCTAATGCTGCAAGCGTTTCAATGGTGTCTAACTCGTAATGCGGTGCGCGCAGGTTCACATCAAACACTCTGATGGGGATGGTAAAATCGCTCAGAATATTTAACAGGGTGGCACGGGTAACTTGCTCGCGGCAGGCCAGACTGCCAAACACAATGGCATCTGTTTGGGCTGCCTGCTGTAACAATTCTTCGGTAGGTTTAATGTTATCCCACGATACTGGCTGCGGAATGGTGTAGGTCGCATGGCCGCCTTCATCCAGTTTAACGGTCACCTCGCAGGTGGGCAAATGACGGTCGTGCTGCAGGTACTGCAGTTGCAGGCTTGTTTTTTGTAGTTCCTGCTCCAGTTCAACGCCCGACTCGTCGGTACCTATGCTGCTTACAATAAAAGCATTAGTGCCCTGCTGAATTAAATGCTGCGCTACGTTGAGCGGTGCTCCACCTACCTTTTTGCCGTCGCCAAAAGCGTCCCACAAAACCTCGCCGAAGCATAATGTTGATTTGCTCATATTTAATTTGATGAAAGCGCAAATCTAAACAAGATTTAATAGCAGGATTTGTTTACAATAGATCGGAAGAGCACACGTCTGAACTCC
>CAXYKR010000305.1:0-9045 GCA_964277815.1 uncultured Mucilaginibacter sp.
TGTCTATCATTGACCAGCCAAAGCCCGAGCAATTAAAGGCTTACACCACGCAGGTATATGCCAATACGCCCTTTAATAAGCAAATAGAGGCTACTGCTCCCGGCGAGGCAGGCAACCCTATCCCCCGTAAGCCCGGCGATAAATCGCCTATCAAACATGTATTTTACATTATCAAAGAAAACCGTACTTACGACCAAGTTTTAGGCGATATGCCACAAGGTAACGGCGATACCTCCTTATGTATTTTTGGCAAAAGCGTTACGCCAAACCATCATGCTATCGCCAGCGATTTCGTACTATTAGACAACTTTTACGTCAATGCAGAGGTAAGTGCCGACGGTCATAACTGGAGCACGGCCGCTTATGCTACCGACTTTGTGGAGAAAACCTGGCCCACCAGCTATGGTAACCGCGGCGGTACTTATGATTTTGAGGGCTCGCGCCAGGCGGCTTACCCGCGCGATGGCTTTATATGGGATTATTGCAAGCGTGCCGGTATCAGCTACCGTACTTACGGCGAATTTGGCGAATATGGCAAGGCCAATATTAAATCGTTACAAGGCCATGTGGCACCGCATTCGCCAGGGTTTGATATGGATATCAAGGACGTAGTGAGAGCCAACGCTTGGATACATGATTTTGATTCTTTAGCTACCATCAATGCGGTTCCGCGCTTTAATACCATCCGCATTTCTAACGACCATACCAGCGGACAGAAAAAAGGCAAATATTCACCTACAGCCGCCGTTGCTGATAACGACCAGGGCATTGGCATGATACTGGAACACTTATCGCATAGCCCGGTTTGGAAAGAGTCGGTCGTGTTTATTTTGGAGGATGATGCCCAAAACGGGCCTGACCATATTGATGCGCACCGTTCGCCGGCATTTTTGGCGGGTCCGTATGTAAAACGCAATGCGGTTATCAACCACATGTACTCCACATCCGGCATCTTACGTACTATCGAGCTGATTTTAGGCCTGCCGCCCATGAGCCAGTATGATGCTGCCGCATTACCATTATACGATTGTTTTACAGCTACGCCCGACTTTACCCCTTATGGTAAAAAAGCAGCGCAGGTAGATTTAGAAAAGCGTAATATGGCCGTAAACGAGAGTAGCAGACGTTCGGAGCTTTTCAACTTTGCCAAAGAAGATGCCATACCCGATTTGGAACTTAATGAAGTAGTTTGGAAATACGTAAAAGGCGAAAGTGCTGTAATGCCTGCGCCTAAGCGGAGTGCATTTGTTATCCTGGAAGCCAAAAAGAAACGTGACGACGATGATGATTAAATTATTAATTTAGCCTTATTTATAAGCTATACCTATGATTGTCATCGAAAACGAATACTTGAAAGCGGCTATTAGCACCAAAGGTGCACAGCTAAGTTCTTTGTACAACAAAAAAACACAAACCGAACATATGTGGCAGGCCAATCCGGATGTTTGGCCATGGCATGCCCCTAACCTTTTCCCTATTGTGGGCGGCTTGGTTAACAATGAGCTGAAAGTAGACGGTAAAACGTATTCGTTATCAAGACATGGTTTTGCCCGGCAATCGGAGTTTAAACTGGCCGAGGCTACGGCAGACCACGCGGTATTTTCATTAACGGCTAGTGCGCAAACATTAGAAGTTTATCCTTACCATTTTTCGTTTCAGGTATTATATACGCTTATTGAAAACAGTTTGCGCGTTACTTACAAAGTAGTTAACCTGGATAATCACACCATTTATTTTTCGGTTGGCGGTCATCCGGCCTTTAATGTACCGTTTGGTGGCCAGGGCAGCTACGAAGATTACTACCTGGAGTTTGAGTCGGCCGAACCTTTAGAAACCCACTTACTATCTGCCGAAGGTTATTTTAGCGGCGAAACCCAACCGGTAAAATTGCAGGGCAAAAAGCTGCATTTGACCCGCAACTTGTTTGATAACGATGCCCTGGTGTTTAAAAACATCAACTCGCGGATGGTTACTATTAAATCCGACAAGCACGACCAATCGCTGTCTGTCGAGTTTCCGCATTACAAGCATTTAGGTATATGGGCTAAGCCCGGAGCCGATTTTGTTTGTATTGAGCCATGGTTGGGTTATGCAGATAATGCTGTTCCGGCGAATGATATCAGCCAAAAACCGGCTATTCAAAAACTTGAGAAAGGGCATGTTTTTGAGGCTCCATACTACATTAGTTTGTAAGGCGAACGGTCGTTAAATATTTTTTTTAAAACATATTCCTTTTTTGTGTGGTTTTTAAAGGCAACAGGACATTTAATAACAATCACATGAAAAAGAAAATCTATTTTTTAATGACTGCGCTGATGCTGAGCTTTGTTGCCTTTACTTCAAATGCCGCTACCAGCGATGACAATGGCAAAAACTACAAAGAGTTTTATGCTACCAAAACTGCCGAAGAAAGAAATGCCCGTGTAGAAGAAATCAAAACGCGCGTAGAAGAAATCAAAGCGATGGACAAATCGCAGCTGACTAAAGCTGAGCGCAAAGAGCTGAAAGCTGAATTGAAAGACTTGAAAAAAGAAGCTAATGCTGCCAGCACCGGCGGTGGTATCTATCTTTCGGTAGGCGCTATCATTATTATTATTTTAGTACTTATCCTGATTTTATAATCAGCAATACTCTAACGAAAAAAGCTCCTTTACGGGAGCTTTTTTCGTTTACGGCAAGTGCCATTATATCTAATTTAAAACAAGCCTAATTGCCCTTTGCTCAAATCAACATCGTCGGGATTGGTAATTTCGAGCGAGATGATTTTGGCGGCAGTTTCAGGGTTTACGTCAGGCACTTCCTTTTCGTTGGTTACGTCAGCCAATACCTGCGTATCCTCTACCGACGCCGGGGCCGGGTCGGGCACGTCTTCTGCGTCGTCGTGCTCGGCAATCAGTTCAACAGTTTGTATAGGATGGGCAGAAAGGCGGTTACCCATGGCTTTCATGCCTTTCACATCAATCAAATCGGTCAGGTTCAGTTCTACCAGTTCCAGCACTTGCGCCTTGCCTTTCAGTTGCTCTACCTTAACCACCGGCTGCGCTGCTCCCGAAATCAGTATCAGTTTAGAGCCGGGTTCCTCGCTGATAAAGCTGGTTTGCTTACCAATCACAATGTTTTCGAACACAAAACGCTTAACCAGGTAGTTTTTTGATTTGCCATCATAATGCACTACAGAGTATACCTTTTCCGGGTCGTATTTTTCAATCAGCAGCATTTTGTCGTCAAAGTGGTTATTCAAATCAAAGCTATGCAACTCATAGATGCCGTTACCGGTTATGGTTAACACCTTGTCATCACCATCAAATTCGCCTAAATACTGACCTCGGCTATCTACATTCAAACGCTTAAGCACATCATCATACCATATTTTACGGCCGGCTAAGGTAGAAACCCCTTTACTTTTAAAAACAATTTTTTTAACCGGGTACTTGGTTACCTGGTTACCGATAGAGCTGCGCCCTTTTATGGCAATGGCAGCAAAATCTTCGTCAAACTGTAGTTTTTTAAGCTTGGAGTGCGGCTTCAATTGCACGTTAACCACTTCGGCCTCCCCGTTAGGATTGGCAGAGAAATACAATACTTTGGTACCCTTAGTGCCTTTAGTTAAATCGTATTCTTTATCGCGGGTTACGCCTATTACTGAGAAACGCTTGATGAAAGTGGTACCGCTTTCGCCGTCTTTGTAAATCAGGTTATAAACGGTACGCTCATCGTTCTTTTTAAATACGGCCGCATGGATGATATCCTTACCCACAAAAACCTTATCCTGTACCTTGGTGATGATGCATTTACCGTCAGACCGGAAAACGATAATTTCGTCAATGTCTGAACAATCGCAGATGTATTCGTCTTTTTTGAGACCAGTGCCCACAAAGCCATCCTCGCGGTTTACGTATAACTTCACGTTAGCCAGCGCTACCTGTGCTGCCTCCACCTTATCAAAGGTGCGTAATTCGGTTTTGCGCTCACGCCCTTTGCCGTATTTCTCCTTCAGTTTGTTAAACCATGCAATGGCATAATCAGTAAGATGTTTTAAATGATGCTTTACCTCTTTAATTTCTACCTCTAAAGCTTTCATCTGCTCATCCGCCTTTTTAACGTCAAAGCGGGTGATGCTGCTCATGGGCTTATCAATCAGCTTTTTGTAATCCTCAGGCAGTATGGTACGATAAAACTGTGGGAAGAACGGCTCGAACAAGCGGTCTAAAACTTTAACTACCACCTCAAAATTACCTGAACCCTCGTAGTCAGGATGCTTGTACATCCCTTCCTGGATAAAGATTTTAAGTAGTGAACTGAAGAAAATCTTTTCCATCAATTCCTTCAACCGGATATCGAGCTCCATTTTAAGCAGCTCGCGGGTATGATTAGCGCTCTGTATCAGGATATCGTTCACACTCATAAAGTGTGGCTTATCATTCAGAATGATACAAGTATTGGGCGATATCGAAACCTCACAATCGGTAAAGGCATACAAGGCATCAATAGTTACATCGGGTGATATACCCGGCGCCAGGTGCACTACAATCTCTACGTCCTTCGCGGTATTATCCTCAATCTTCTTGATTTTGATTTTACCCTTATCATTGGCCGAGATAATACTCTCAATCAGTCCGCCAGTAGTAGTACTGAATGGTACTTCGGTTATCACCAGCGTTTTTTTATCGCGCTCAATAATTTTGGCACGCACTCTTACCTTACCACCGCGCTGCCCCTCATTATAGTTAGAGGCATCAGCCATACCGCCGGTCGGGAAGTCGGGCAGCAGATTAGGACGATTGCCACGCAATACCTCAATAGAAGCATCGAGCAACTCAATAAAGTTGTGCGGCAAAATTTTAGTAGCCAAGCCTACGGCAATACCATCTGCGCCCTGCGCTAACAGCAATGGGAATTTGACTGGTAGCGTAATAGGCTCGCGGTTACGGCCGTCGTAGCTGGCCTGCCATTGGGTGGTATCAGGGTTAAAAACTACATCGAGTGCGAATTTTGACAAGCGTGCCTCAATGTAACGCGGTGCTGCGGCCGAGTCGCCGGTAATCGGGTCGCCCCAGTTACCCTGGCAATCAATCAGCAGGTTTTTTTGTCCAATCTGTACCATGGCATCACCAATAGATGCATCACCGTGCGGGTGATACTTCATGGTGTTACCAATGACGTTGGCGGCTTTGTTAAAGCGTCCGTCGTCCATCTCTTTTAAAGAGTGAAGTATGCGGCGCTGTACGGGTTTTAAACCGTCATATATGTGCGGAACGGCACGGTCTAAAATTACGTAAGAGGCATAATCCAGAAACCAGTTCTCGTACAAACCATCTAACGGAATAATGTTGTGCAGCTTCTCGTTCTGTTCTAAATTATCTGACATATCTGTATACCTAAAAAGATAAGAGAATCTCTTTAAACATTTTGAACGAAGTCAATTTGCTAAAAATATTAGCCAAATATACTAAAAAGGAGAGTAAAAACCTATTATATAGCTATAAAACCCAACTTAAGGGCTTCGACGCCGGATTCAGCTTTACTCTATTTTAAAGCACTTCCTTACTCTGACCTAACCTAATCATCTGCCCATAATCCAGGTGATTGGCCATGGCATAGCAGGTTTGCGCAATACGTTTGGCCCGGGTAGGCGTTGTTTTGGCGCTGTTAATCCAGTTAATAAAATAACGCCGGTGCGACTCGGGCAAACTATTGAAGTAACTAAATGCCTCAGGGTCATCGGCCAGGCAATCGTATATGTCGTCCGGCACTTCCAGTTTAAAGTCGACGTCTTCCTCCAGGCACACCTGCAGCATAGCGCCCTCGCCTTTGCGGATACCTTTACGGATATCAGCTTTTAATGGCAGGATGAAATGGCCACCGCCCATCGGCATTACAGCGATACCGGCAATCTTGAAATTATCTAAACTACCCCTAACCCTGAAAGATTTTTTATAATCCGGCTTTAACTGTTCCGCTAAATCAGTCGGAATATCAATATATGTCCAGCCTGTTTTTTCGCCTTGCTGTCCTAATTTTAAAATTATTGCCGTAAACGTTACCATACCATCATCTTAAAATTAGCTCATTGTACTAAATGCATAATGTCGGGGCTCAAATGTTAAGGAGTTGTTAAATATCAAATATTTATCAAAAAGGCTGTAACGTTTAGTGTACTATGGGTGTCTTATGGATATAAAACAACAAAATATTTAATCTTAAAATTTTAACCATATGAAAACTTTAAAATCAATTGTATTAGGCTTAGCCTTATTAGTAGTGACCAACGTTGTAAAAGCCGACGAACCTACTGCTGCTAAAATTACTAAAAATCGCGCAATCGCAACTTACGTAACTACCATGACTGATGGTAATAGCCAGGGTTTAGAAGCCGTACTTGACGAGAACGTTAAATTCAGCTCGTTACGCGGCAACAAGTTAGTAAATTTTGACAAAGCGGATATGCTGAAATTTATTGACCAGAATAAAAACGTTAAACAAGCCTGCACTACTACTACTACCGAGGTAGACAGCAACAATGATATGACCGTAATGAAAGTTGATATGAAATATGACAACTTTACCCGCACCAATTACGTAACACTGACTAATACCGGCGAAGGCTGGAAAATCACCAACGTTTACTCGGTGTTTAAATAAGCTTCTTCTTTTTAGAAAAGGTAAATTATATAGTTTTAGTTAATCATACGAAAGGCCGCTGCGAGAGCGGCCTTTCGTATTTGTAATGGTTAACGTTTTAACTACTTTAGTATTAAAACAGGTTGGTGCGCATTGGTGGCAATAGCCTGCGAAATGCTCTGATGTGTAAGATTATAAAAGAAGCTATGCTTGCCAGGCAGCGCTACAATTAACTGCACATCGTGCTCATCTGCAAATTTAACCACCCCCTCAACAACATTAGGTTGGCTGATGTATTCTACCCGGTAATTATTATTCTGTAATTGTTGCTTTATCAACTCCATATGCTCCGCTTTGGCTAACTCGGGATTGCCGGAAGTATTCACACTCAGAATAATTAGCTCGGGATAGGAACTGAAGTTGAGGCCTTGCAGTTTACTTAATACACTTAAACGGGCCACGGCATTAAAATCGCAGGGTACCAATACCTGTTTTAGCGGTTGATATTGTGCCTGAGGTGGAACCACCATTACAGGGACGGTGCTGGTTTTGGCCACAGCTACCACCCGGTCGCCAACAGGGTTATCCTCATTAGCTTTTTCGTCTTTAGCGCCCAATACTAGTAAATCGGGCTGGTATCGTGCAACCACTTCTTGTATGGCCCTTAGCAAGGGCTCTTCACTACTGGCTAATTCTATCTTTACTGCGGGATTGCACTCGCTCAGCATTTGAATGCTCAACGTTTGCAACTGCTCCTCCTGTCGCTGTCGCTCTGCCAAAATATCGTCGGCGCTCAGTTGCACAAAATCTACCGACGGCAGTAATTGCGCATACATGGATACATAATAACTTTTGAGCAGAATGATGCGGCTAATCTGCAAATCTTTGCTGAGGCAGCCTACATACTTTAACGTATTCAAACAGGTGTTTGAAAAATCTACAGGAAGCAGTAAAGTTTTCATATCAAAGCATATTAGTTAGTTATAAAACGCTTTTTATGTTCCTGTTGGTACATAAAAAGCCTTAATCGTTAATACTTTCAATCATGATATTGAGCACGCCGATACTATTTTGTAACTCAGCTTCGCTGATACTTTGGGTAGCCCTTTCGTATACCTCGGCCACCCATGGCATTAGCTGTTCTTTTAGAGCCAGACCCTCGGGTGTTGCATAAATCAATTTGTTACGCCGGTCGGTACCGTCTTCTACCCTTTTCACCATATTACGCTTGGTGAGGTTATCAATCAGATAAGTCATGCTTGATTTGTCCCTAAGGGTGAGGTCGGCCAGTTCCTGCTGGTTAACGCCATCCTTTTTCCATAAAGCCGACATCACCTCCAGCATCTCGAAAGTGATATTGATGCCATGTTCCCTGATTTTAATTTGAATATGCTGCCGCAGAATATTTCGCAGTTCGGCCATAGACCTGCCGAGGTCGAGCGCTAAATCTGCTTTTGATTTTGTTGTCATGAAGCATCAAATTTAAATAAAGTGATGGTAACAATTAGTGAGCCGCATCAGCAAGACTCACTTTACTCTTAGCAGTTTTAACAAAAATGATCACTATCGGCACACATACCAAAAACATCACCCCAACCCATAAAAAAACATCCATGTAAGACAACAGGGTGGCCTGCTTACTTACCGAACCGTCTAAGGCGGCATAGGCCATATGGCGGGCAGTCAGGCTATCGGTACCTGCACGCCTAAAGCCTGATGCCATTTGCATCACGCGCTGCTGCACATCCAGGTTGTTCACATTTAAATGGCCCACTAAATTGCTGCGATGCACCTGCGTTTGCCGCGAAACAAATGTAGATATCAAGGCGACGCCGAACGAACCGCCCAACTGCCGCATCATTCCCGAAAAAGCCGCACCCTGCCCAATCTCTTTGCCTTTGAGGGTAGAGAGCGACATGGTACTTACCGGTACCGAAAGCAAGCCTAAGCCAAAACCACGGATGATGAGCGGCCAAAAGAAATCGCCGCTGCTGGTATAGGGCGTAATAATTTTGTACGACATAAAGCTGTACACAAAAAACACCACCATCCCCATAGCAATCAGATACTTTTGCGGTACACCGCGCTGTATTAGCTGCGCCACTATTGGCATCATAAAGGCTACGAATAAAGTACTTGGCAGTTGCAGCATCCCCGACTGCTGGGCCGTCCACCCTAACAAAGATTGTGTATATAACGGGATAACGAACGTTGAACCGAACAAGCCAAAGCCCATAATAAATGATAGCAGCACCCCTATACGCAGGTTGTTATCCTTGAGTACCCGGAGTTCAACAATGGGATATTTATACTCCAGTTCGCGCCAGATGAATAGCAGTATGCCTAATACGGCGGTAATAGTTAATATGGTGATGACTTCGCTGCTGTACCAATCTTCTTCCTGGCCTTTTTCGAGCACGTATT
>CAXYKR010000306.1:0-5045 GCA_964277815.1 uncultured Mucilaginibacter sp.
TAACAAGAAACCGAACAACGCCAATGCATAAAACAAGTACTGGCGGGTGATGAAATATGCTTTGGTACCTATGATGATCAGTACGGTAAAACAAATTAAGCTTACAAAAAGCAGGTAGGTTTTAAAAACACCCCGGTAAGTTTTAATCGAATCCTTGTTCAATACGTGCTCGTACAAACGGGTTACATTGGCCGACAGCAGCCAGATGAGATTAAAAACTAAAACGATGGGTAGATAATTTTTGTTGGCAATCCATGCAATGTATGACTTATCTACGATGAGATAAGCTATAATCATGCTCACGTTCAAAATTATATAATCAGCCGAAAGGTTAATTGCTTTTATGAAGGTAGCATATCTGTGACTCATATCAAACTTATGTGCAAAGCCAGCTTAGGCTGGTAAAGTGGTGTGCTAAATTAGTAGTTATATTTGGATTTTAATATTAAAAAATAACATCGCTGTTTACACTTTTTTAACTATCAGAAATATTTTACAACCTTAATTAATAATATGAAAAATTTAGCGCAGTAAAAATAAAATCTTATTATTTATAATTAAAATAATTTTATAGGCATTTTACGATTAAAACTCATGTAAAGTTGTGCTTATTTAACCTTGCTCAATGGTTAAAACTGCCGCCGTAAAACATGTTGCAGTCAGCTTTGTTATCTGTTTACTCGTCATCAACAAGATTAAACCGGCTTTGTATATCTTTGGCCGTTCAACTTACCTATGAAAGGATACTTACCCGCGTCATACCGCCTATTACTTTTAACTGCGCTTGCCATTGTAACATTTTCGGGTTTTAATGCCCGGGCACAAGTGCAGCCACCACCTTACAGCTACCAGCTTTATCAAAAGTTAAACGATTCTGTTTATTCTACCCGCAATCGTTTTCACTCCTCTATCAAGCCTTACCGTATGGACGACAGCACGCTGTTTCCTAAATACGATAAATTGATGTACCAGTATACCGATACTACAGGGCATCATAGCTGGGTACACCGTAAATTATTTAACGAACACCTGATAGACATCAAACATTCGGACTATACTTTTTTTGCTGACTACCTGCCCGACCTGGTGATTGGACGCAATTTTAGCAACTCGCGCACTACCTGGATTAATACCCGTGGCTTCCAGTTAGGTGGTACGGTTGGGAAGAAGTTTTATTTTTATACCAGCGGCTTCGAAAATCAAGCCGCCTTTCCGGATTACCTTAACACCTACATTAATCAAACCGGCATGGTTCCGGGCCAGGCTTATGACCGCAATGTAGCTAATCTACAGTATGGTCGCACCAAAGACTGGTCGTACGTAACCGCTTTGCTTTCGTATACGCCCAATAAATATTTAAATGTGGCTGCCGGGTACGACAAAAACTTTATTGGCGATGGTTACCGCTCCATGCTACTGTCAGACGTTACCTCGCCCTATAGCTTTTTAAAGCTAACCGCCAGCTTGGGCAACGTCAACTACATGGTGATGTGGAGTTATATGCAAGACCCATCGGCACCCAAATTTAGTATTGAATCGGGCAACCGGAAAAAGTGGGGCGTATTTCATTACTTCGACTGGAGTGTAACCAACCGCTTTTCGTTAGGCTTTTTTGATGCCATCATTTGGGCCGATGCCGACGATAAAGGTTATAAGCGCGGTTTTGACTTCACTTATGGCAACCCCATCATTTTTTTACGCCCGCTCGAGGCCAGCAACGGCTCGCCGGATAATGCACTGATTGGTTTTAACAGTAAATACAAAATTACCGACCACTTAACGGCTTACGGGCAGTTTGCACTGGACGAGTTTGAGGCTAAGAATTTTTTTTCGGGCGATGGCAGTTCGCGCAACAAGAGCGCCTGGCAGTTGGGTATCAGAGGTGCCGATTTGTTTAACGTGAAACGCCTAAACTATTTACTCGAGTATAACAGCGCAAGGCCGTATACTTACAGCCAAACATCAAGCATATTAAACTATGCCCAGCAAAACGAGCCACTGGCGCATCCCTGGGGAGCTAATTTTAAAGAGGTAGTTGGCATTTTAAACTACAGCTACAAACGCTTCGATTTTTCGGGACAATTTAATTACGGGCAGTACGGCTTGGATGTTAACGGACAAAACTGGGGCAAAAACGTATTTTTAGATTACCGTACCCAGGCACGTTATACCGGCGTGTTCGACCCCAATTTGTTTAATAACGTCTATGCCACTAATGGCAACTACATCGGTCAGGGTCTGCGCACAAATTTATATTACAGCGAAGCCAAGGTAGCCTATCTACTCAACCCTAAATATAACCTGCGGATAGAGTTAGGCGGCATGTACCGACACGAAAGTAACAGTAGCTTTACCGACAATACCAAAATGATTACGATTGGCTTACGCAGCTCGTTCCGTAACCTGTATCAGGACTTGGCCGCTTTTAAAACACATTAATTTTATTTTTGTACCCTGGTAGCTGGCTAAGCTTATGTTTTGCCAGCTAAGATACTATCCAAAATTTCATTTATTTTCGGTTGAAATGCCCAAGCCGGTTGCCCTTATTTTATTAAACTGGAACACTCCCCAACATACAGCCGACTGTATAAATTCGGTTCTGCGTTATTGCTACGCCGCGCTTTATGATATTATTGTTGCCGATAATGGGTCTACAGATGGTTCACTGGCTACCTTAAAAAATCAGTTTCCGGATTTGATTTACATTGATAATCAAAAAAACTTAGGCTTTGCTGAGGGTAATAATCAGGCCTTACTGTATAGTATGGCGCAAGGATATCCGTATTCGTTACTGATGAACACGGATACATTGGTAGATGAGGATATTGTACAAAAATTAAGCTACCATTTGGAAAATCATCCAAGGGTAGCCGCCGTTCAGCCAGCAATTTATTGGATGCACCAACCCACAAAACTTTGGAATGGCGAAGGCCGCTTTAATAAATTACTGGGCACTACCGTTTCTGACACTTCCACACCCGGTGAATCAAATACTCCGATTTTTACCGAAGCCGAATGGGTTACAGGTTGCTGTATGATGATCAGAAATGAAGTTTTAGCCAAAAGTGGACTGTTTAACAGGCTGTTCTTTTTGTATTATGAGGATGTAGACCTATCCTTTAGGCTGCGTAAAGCCGGATATATCCTGCACTATTTACCATCGTGCAAAATGTACCATGAGGCCGGCATATCGGCCAAGGTATCAGCGCCCAAAAAAGAAGGCCAGTTGAGCCCAATTATACACTACTACATTAGTCGGAACCATTTATGGTTTATCAGGCAGTATGGTTCGTCTGTTTTGTTTCCGGTGAACTTATTATATAATGGGT
Source organism: uncultured Mucilaginibacter sp. (assembly GCA_964277815.1). Classification (GTDB taxonomy): domain Bacteria; phylum Bacteroidota; class Bacteroidia; order Sphingobacteriales; family Sphingobacteriaceae; genus Mucilaginibacter. Next base: position 3,330 of record CAXYKR010000306.1, read on the forward strand.
TATACTATTCTGCTTTGCTGCTTTATTTTATCCTCCGGCGCCGTAAACAGAAAGCATCTTTCCTGCTTAAAGGTTTAAAAGAAGGTCTTTTTACTTCTAAAAAGCTTATTTGGTCAAAGGATAATTTACACCGGTAATCAACGGTATTCTTAAACTTTGATGGCACTGATGTTTCACTCAATCATTGCAATACGGCAAGTTTTTTAATAAAAAATGAATAATGTTCTGTTAGTTTGCTCTTTAAAACCAGCCCATGCTAATTGAAAAGCTGATACGAAAACTAAAAAACGACCCGAATTACAAATGGGAAAACGCCTATTCTGTTCGTGATTTGGCATGCATTACTACCGTTCGCTTGGTACAGGCTTTTAGGGGGTTGTTTTTGAAACCGTTTCTGCAAAGCTCATCCGGCCTTGTATTTTTAGGCAGCAATACCAAAGTGCGGCATGCTTACCAGTTAAGTGTCGGCAAAAATTTCATCCTCGAAGACAATGTCAGCCTTAATGCACTATCAGAACAGGGCATTAAAATAGGCGACCATGTTTCGATTGCTCGCGATTCCATTATTTTTTGTACCGGTATCATCTCGCACAAAGGCACGGGTATTACTATTGGGCACCGTACAGGCATTAACGCCCGGGCCTATCTGGGCGGTCAGGGTGGCATCACTATCGGCAACGACGTAATTATGGGGCCCAACGTTCAGATATTCTCCGAAAATCACAATTTTGATCAGCCGGGTATTCCTGTCAAAGAACAAGGCGTTACCCGCCAGGCTGTAACAATTGGCGATGGCTGCTGGATTGGCGCCGGCGCATCAATATTGGCCGGTGTTGAAATTGGAGACGGCTGCATTATTGCAGCCGGCAGTGTGGTTACCAAATCGGTACCAGCCAATTCGGTAGTGGCAGGCGTACCGGCACGGGTAATTAAAAGCAGGGAAAGTTAGAAAACGAAGATGGCAAAGCGCTTAATTATTGGGGTAGATATACGCGACCTCCGGGTAGCCAAAACCGGGACGAAGACCTATTTAGAAGAACTCTATAAAGCATTTAAAGCACTGAACTTGCCCGACGTTGAGTTTAGATTTTTAGACTCTGCTTTGCCGGCATACTCTGGCACTAACAAATTATTAAAGTGGGCTGAGCATCTCAATTATCAGCTATGGAAACAGTTATCGCTACCTATTAAAGCATGGTCGGGAAAATGTGACATTGTTTTTTGCACGGACAACTTCGTGCCGCTCGTGAAACTAGGCTACAAAACCATCCCGGTTTTTCATGATGCTTTCTTTTTTGAAATGCCTGACAATTATGGAAAGTTATGGTTGTGGCTGTACAAAAAAACAGCATTACCTGCGGCCCAATCTTCGCCGTTTGTTATCACCCCTACGCACTACGCCAAAAAGCAAATTGCCCATTACACTACCCTATCCGAAGAAAAATTGAAGGTTGTGTATGAGGGACCAAAATCATTTTCTGTCGCACAAACCAAATTATCAAACGAGCAAGATATACTACAGAAGTGTTCAATTGAAAAGCACCAATATCTTTTTCATGCCGGAGCGATGTTTAAACGCAAAAACATCCCGCTTTTAATAGCAGCTTTCAATGAGGTAAAAGCGATCGGAAAATACCCTGCTTTAAAACTGGTTTTAGCCGGGCAACTACCGGCTGATAAGAGTGATAGTGATTTTTTAGATCGGAAGAGCACACG
>CAXYKR010000307.1:0-2597 GCA_964277815.1 uncultured Mucilaginibacter sp.
GTTGATTAACGCTACCGACACCACCACAAATATGCTGGCAAAAGCCAGGATAACTAAACTGATGGCTGTTAAATTTTTATTCATCTGCTCTACCAGTGATTGCTGATATTTTACCTCTTTAACCAAAGGATTTTTACGCAGGTCGGTGGCAAAGCGTGTCAGGTCGGCGTTGTTGGCGTAATCGGCCTTCATGTATACGTCGATAGATTGCGACAATGGGTTTACGCCCAGAAACTTAACAAAATCTTCGCCCAGGTCTTTTTGCAGGTTGCGGGCAGCCAGTTCTTTACTTACGTATTGGGTACGTTTAACATAACGATTGTTATCCAGTTCGCGCTGAAACTGCAACACGTCGGTTTCGCGGGCACCTTCGTCTACAAACACGTTCACCACCATATTTTCTTTAATATAGCGCGATAAATTGTTGGCGTGTACCAAAATCAGCCCCAGCATACCCACCATCAGCAACACCATGGCAATACCAAAAACTGTTGAAATATAAATGGCTTTTGTTTTTTTGGCGGCCGTACTTGCTTCAAATTCTTCCATATCGTACCTGTTGGGTTGCGAAATTAACAAACACTGCTTAAAGGTAAAACTTTGTTGTTGATAAATGTGATTTATATGTTACTGACCGTAGCGCTTTTAACAATATTTAACTACTCTGGTATTCAATCCGCCTGCATTGCATCCTCTTAAACAAACACCGGTAAACTACTGTTACCTATAAAACAAAAGGCATGAGTACACCAGCAAATTCACATCAAAAACCATCACCCTCTGATACGCCTACCGAAAGGCCAGACGATAACGGCAACAAAGCAGTTAAAAAGCCAGAGGACGAAGAATATCACCAGGACAATGTGGATTTTGGCAACGTGGCTAAAAAGCACGAAGAAGATGAAGAGCCGGTTAAACCCATTAAAACACCACCCGATGAGTTTCAGGACCCGGAAAAAGACAATCCGCCGGTCAGAAAATAGGTGTTTTAGATTCAAGAATATAGAGTAAAGAATCAAGAAAAATATAACAGCTGAAGATATTTTTCGGTTATTGTTTTAATTCAAAACCACAAGGATTAGCCTCTTATTCTGTATTCTTGACTCTATATTCTATAGTCTAAAAACTATCGCTCTATACCTGCAGAATTAAACTGCAAGTCGTAAAGTTTACGGTAGTAGCCGCCTTCGATGCGTAACAGTTCCTGGTGGGAACCCATTTCTTTAATTTCGCCGTGGTCGAGCACAATTATTTTGTCAGCTTTTTGGATGGTAGATAAACGGTGGGCTATTACGATGGCGGTACGCCCTTCCATCAACCGGTCGATGGCATTTTGGATGAGAATTTCTGTCTCGGTATCTACCGAAGACGTTGCTTCATCAAGTACCAGTATGGCCGGATTATACACCAAAGCCCGCACAAACGAAATTAACTGCGCCTGCCCTGCCGATAGTGTAGCGCCGCGTTCCATCACGTTGTAGTCATAACCGCCGGGCAATCGTTCAATAAACTCGTGCGCACCTACATTTTTTGCCGCTTCAATAATCTGCGCCCTTGTAATGGCCGGGTTGTTCAGGCTGATGTTGTTGGCAATGGTATCAGAAAACAAAAACACATCCTGTATTACTGTAGCAATCTGCGAGCGCAGATAGTGCAGCTCGTATTGCTGTAAATCAACACTGTCTATTTGTACACTGCCCTCACCAATTTCATAAAAACGGTTCAGGATGTTAATAGTTGATGACTTACCGGCACCAGTAGCACCAACCAATGCCAGCGTTTCGCCGGGCTGTACGGTAAAGCTGATATTTTTGAGCACCCAGTTATCATCAATATAGGCAAACCAAACATTCTTAAACTCAATCTGCCCGCGTAGCATACCGGCTTGAATGGTACCGGTGTTAGGTGCCACCTCGTCGGTATCTAAAACTTTAAAAATACGGTCGGCACCTACCATGCCCATTTGCAGGGTGTTAAATTTATCGGCCAGTTGCCGGATAGGCCTAAAAAGCAGGTTGAGCAGTGTAATAAAAGCTAGGATTTTACCAGACGTAACACCCTGCTGGTCGGCTGTAATGGAGGCCAGTTGCTGGTCGCTCAAAATACGTTTACAGCCATACCATACCAGTAAACCGATAGAAGCCGCCACAAAAATTTCGACCACCGGAAAAAAGATGGAGTAATACCAGTTAGAGCGGATGTTGGCATCACGATATTTCTCGTTTACGGCTCTAAACTTGCGCATCTCCTGCGCCTCGCGCGAGAAATACTGGATGATGCTGATACCCGAAATATGCTCCTGCAAAAAGGTATTGAGCTGGGCCACATGGGTACGCACATCTTGGAAAGACGATTTGATGGCTTCTTTAAAAATATAGGTGGCTGCCAGTAAAAAAGGCAGCGGAATTAAAGTAATGAGCGACAGCTTCCAGTCCTGTATCATCATATACACGACGATAGAAACTACCAGCAACAAATCGCCGGCTATCGAAATCAAACCTTCCGAAAAAATATCGGCAATAGTTTCCAAATCTGATACCGTACGGGTAATGAGCATACCTATCGGTGTGCGGTCAAAATACCGCAGCCGCAAACTC
>CAXYKR010000308.1:0-4077 GCA_964277815.1 uncultured Mucilaginibacter sp.
CGGTCAGAAAAGCCCGCAACGTTGGCTAAACTATCTAACTGCGCATTGCTAAACAAACGGGTACTGTTTAAACCTTCGTAATCTTTGCGCTGCCCCAGGTATTGCTCCAGGCGGTCTAATTCCTCGGTAACGGTTTTAAGGCGATTTTGCTTTTCTATCAAAATACCTTCTTTTTGTTTGGCATACGTACCGTAACCTACAATGCCGGAGGTCTGGTCGTTTTTATCACCAAAAACTTCCTGATTAAGTTGCACTCGAGAGCGGTTAATGTCGCGTTCTAACGAGTCTTTTTCCTTTTTAAGCTCGGTACTCTTCACCATTTCCATGGCGTACTTTTGCTTGTACGTTTTTTGCAGCGTGTCAATTTTACGGGTTTGCCCTTTCAGGTAAGCCCCTTTCAGTTTATTCCGAATCTCTTTATCAAATATTTTAAGCTCCAGCGGGCGCGATATTACAATGCCAATCATAATGGCCAGCAGTATACGCGGCGTGGCCTGCAATATCTGCATGTTTATGCTGCCTTGCTTATTAATGCTGGCTACAATATAACGGTCCATATTAAAAATGGCCAGCCCCCAAATGATACCGAATAATAGAGCAAAAATCGGAGCTAAAACATTACCGCTAAATACAAAGTACATAGCGTATCCGCCCGACAAACAGGCAAATAATGCAGTAAAAAATATAGTGGCCCCAATACCAACATACTTATTATGCTCAATGGGGTATTTTTTTAAGGTTTCAATGTGCGCTCCCGAACAGAACCAAAAAAAGCGTGTAACTTTTCTCATCAACACTAATCTACAAATAAAACTTTCTAACCTGTAAGTAAAACGCCGTCAAATGCTGATTGTTACAAAACACAGACGGAATATTTATGGATTAAAAGCCTACCTTTGAACGTTATCATTTAAAGCATTATGAAAGAAATAACTGTTGAAGAGCTGAAAAGAATGAAGGAAAACGGCGAGGATTTTCAGCTGATTGATGTGCGCGAAGACTTTGAATATCAGATGTCGAACCTGGAAGGCGAAAACATTCCGTTAGGCGGCGTTTTGATTGAAACTGATAAAATAAGCAAAGACAAACCTATAGTGGTGATGTGCCGCAGCGGCAAACGCAGCGCCATGGCTATTATGCAGTTAGAGCAGCAAGGCTTTACCAATCTTTATAACCTGCAGGGTGGTATTTTAGCCTGGGCCAGCGAGATTGACCCAACCATTAGCGTATACTAACTGATGGGGCCAAAATTATTTCTGAGCGTTGTATATAATATAGGTATTTTTATATGCTTGTATATTGTATACTGGGGTTACTCTCATAAACAATATGCTTCTATGATAGGTGCTTTGTTTGTGGCCGTAATGTTTGTCATCCTCAAAATAAGATTACTAAAACAGGTACGTGCAACAGAGCGCCCTGTAAAAAAGTAGTTACTGCAATATCTCTTTAACAGTGTTTGGGATGATGTCATAAAACTAATCCCAAACCTGCATTGTTATTTAAAACCCATTTGCCATTATTAAACTCAGGCATGGCGAAAGGGTTGTTACTGGTGAGCAGCGGCCCGTCTAAATCTGCCCAATCACATTGCGGGGCCAGGGCAGCGGCGGCCAATGTGGCGCAGCTGGTTTCGCTCATGCAGCCAATCAGTATTTTCATATTCAACTCCCGTGCACGGTCAATCATCTGTTTAGCTTCAAACATACCGGCCGATTTCATGAGCTTTATGTTGATGCCATGATAAACGCCATGCGCTTTATCTACATCAGCCAAACGTTGTACCGACTCATCTCCCAGTATCGGGATGGGGCTGCGTTCGGTGAGCCAGGCATTACTGTCGGGGTCGGTTTTCAACATCGGCTGCTCAATGAGTTGCACGCCTTGCTCGTGCAGCCAATAAACCAAATCCAGGCTGGCTTCCCGGTCGGTCCAGCCCTGGTTGGCATCCACATATAAAGGTACGTCGGTAACTGACCGCACAATTTCAATCAGTTGCTTATCGTCCGCACTTCCTAATTTAACCTTGATGGCTTTGTAACCGGCAGCTTCTTTTACTTTTTGTCGAAATATTTCCGGGGTATCAATGCCAATGGTATAACTGGTTACGGGCATATTTTCGGGCTGGCTTCCCAACAGTTGCCAGCAGGGTTTATTTAATAGCTTGCCTTCCAAATCGTGCAAAGCAATATCGATAGCGGCTTTGATGGCAGGGTTACCCGGATGAATATTGTCCAGATAATCAATGATGGACGCATAATCAAACGACAGTTTGAACTGACTAACGTCTACCCTATTTAAAAAGTCTGCCGCGGTTTTTAAGCTTTCGCCCATATAGGGCACCATCGAGGCCTCGCCATAGCCTACATGTCCCTCATGCTCTAATTGCAATAGCATTAATGGTGTTGAGGTACGCGAAAACTTGGCAATGGTAAAACGATGCTTTAAGTGCAGCTCAAAAGGGGCAAACGTTAACTTCATAATAAAATTTAAAGCTAACGAATTTACTTGTGAATGATGCTAAGCGCTGTATAGCTTATGCCGGGGTTTGTATCTTTGCGGCCATGCCGGCAACTATTTACAACCCGTTTATCCGATATAACTTTAGTAACCGCAACTGCTTTTTAACCGGGCAGCCCTTGCAAAGCGAGGAAGAAAAAATACAGGTTTTTCCGGCCTGGCTCATGAGCCGTTACAACCTCGAAGACAAAGCCATTAAACTGCTCGACGAAAGTTACACCGGCTATAAAGACTTAAAGCTACCTTGCCTGGCCAGTATTAACGAACAGTATATTACCCCGCTTGAAAACGAAATAGAAGCCGCCTTTACCCAGGGTTACGATGGGGTGAAAGCTTTGGAGCCGTTAAAGCTGTTTCAGTGGGCGGGTAAACTGTTGTACGGTATTATTTTTAACGAGATGCAGGCCGGCATCAGGCAGCAGCATGCGCAGGGCGATGCGTTCCACTTGTCGCAGGCTTTGGGGCACAAATTTGGCAACCTGCTGATGATGCTGCAAAGCGTTAATTTGCCTATTGTTTTTGATGAATTTACGCCATTCAGCATTTTCTTGTTCAGGGTAAATAATGCTGAAAATGAATTTGCCTATCGCGATGAAATTAACACCCTCACGTTTTCGCTCCGTATTAATGATTTTGGGTTGATTATCTGTTTGCAGGATAATGGCGCCAATTTACGTTATCACCAGGACATGTATGAACAGCTTAAAAACGACACGCTGCACCCAATACAGTTTGAAGAATTTAACGCCCGTGTATTTTATTCGGCTTTTTTATTTAACCGCCTACCAGAGTATGATGTGTTGCCGGTAGGCAATGATATTTTTATAGAGGCGGCACCATTACGCGGCACCAGCAGCCGCCCTATGTTTGACGAATGGACTTCTAAAACTTATGGTCAGGTTTTAGAAAATTTCTGGAAAAAATGGGGCTTTTTACTGTTAGAAATCATCAAAAACCCAGAGCACCCCAAAAGCTTTTTGTTTACGCCTGATGGATATAAAATAGGCGCTGAAGCGGTGGAATTACCTTTATGAGAGTCGAGAGTATAGAGTCAAGAGTACAAAGCTTTTTTGTTGCTTAAATAAAACGATGATGGCGCTAATTTATAGTTAGCGCCTTTATCTTTTTTATAAGCCCAGTTGTCTTAAAAATAAAGGCACAACCTCATGATAAAGCAAGATAGTAATCATAATACCACTGATGGCGCCAAAAAAGTGGGCATCGTGGTTAATGGAATCGCGCGACTGCTTGGAGGCATAAGCGCAATAAACCAGGTAAACTACACCATATAACAAAGCAGGTATTGGAATAGGCAACGGGAAGATAATCATCTTTGTTAAGGGATTAAATAGAATGTAGCTAAACACTACTGCGCTGATAGCACCTGATGCACCTAAACTGTGATACCAGTAATCGTCTTTATGTTTACCAACAGTTGGCAAATCGCTTAGTATTAAACTGGCCATGTATAATAGCGCAAATTGCCAGTGCCCCAAAATAGCCTCGAGCTGAAAAGCAAAAAAGTAAAACGACAGCATATTAAACAGCAAGTGTGAC
>CAXYKR010000309.1:0-34255 GCA_964277815.1 uncultured Mucilaginibacter sp.
GTTTAAAGCCTTGCGGCATAAAACCGGCTTCAACCGAACGTGCAATTTCCTGATTCAGTTCTTCAATAGAGCCGATGCATTTTTCTTCACTGCCATTTTCTTCACGCCAGATAGGTAATGGCGTTCCCCAATAACGTGAGCGCGACAGGTTCCAGTCTACCAGGTTTTCCAGCCAGTTGCCAAAACGGCCGGTACCGGTAGCTTCGGGTTTCCAGTTGATGGTTTTATTCAGTTCAATCAGCTTATCCTTAACAGCCGTGGTTTTAATAAACCAGCTATCCAGCGGGTAGTATAAAATAGGCTCATCCGTACGCCACGAGTGCGGGTAACTGTGCTCGTAACGCTGAACGTTAAAAGCTTTGTTATCTTCTTTAAGCTTGATGGAAATTAATACATCCGTAGCCTTAAAGCCAGCCTCTTCGCGTTCGGCAGGTGTGTAGTATTCTTCTTTAACGTAGCGGCCGGCAAAATCAGTTACTTCGTCCACAAAACGGCCCTGCTTGTTCACCAGCGGCACTTCTTTGCCGGTTTCATCCAGCACCATTACCGAGGGTACGTTGTTTTCTTTACAGGCTCTAAAGTCGTCCGCACCAAAAACAGATGCGGTGTGTACGATACCTGTACCATCGCCGGTAGTCACAAAATCGGCCGGAATAACACGGAATGCATTTTTCTCCAGCTCGTCGTTAGTCACATACGGCATCAACTGGTGGTAGCGTAAGCCTACCAGGTCAGCGCCTTTGATGGAGGCTTTAACCGTCCACGGAATAACTTTATCGCCTTCTTTGTAATCTTCAAAAGAAGCATTTTCGCCTTCAGCTTTAAAGTATTTGTTTACTAAGGCCTTAGCCAGCACCACGCTAACCGGTTTAAAGGTGTATGGGTTAAGCGTGCTGATTTTTACATAGTCAATATCTTCGCCAATGGCTAGCGCGCAGTTAGACGGTAAAGTCCATGGCGTGGTCGTCCAAGCCAGTATAGCGGTTTCTTCGCCCGGCTCGCTAAACAAGGTCGACATCAGCGGGTGCTGCTGGTCGTTCTTTAAAAAAAACTGGGCCGTAATGGTGGTATCTTTCACCATTTTATAAGTGCCCGGCTGGTTCAGCTCGTGCGAGCTTAAACCGGTACCCGATTTGGGTGAGTAGGGCTGTACGGTGTAACCCTTGTATAACCAGCCTTTGTTATAAAGCTGCTTTAATATCCACCAAAGGGTTTCAATATACTCGTTTTCGTAAGTTACATACGGGTTTTCCAGGTCAACCCAGTAGCCCATTTTGAGGGTAAGGTCGTTCCAGATATCGGTATAGCGCATTACTTCTTTGCGGCAGGCTTCGTTATAATCTTCGATGGAGATTTTTTTACCGATGTCGTCCTTGGTAATACCCAGCGATTTTTCGACCGCCAGCTCAATAGGCAAACCATGGGTGTCCCAGCCGCCTTTACGTTTTACCTGGTAACCTTTAAGGGTTTTGTAACGGCAAAATATGTCTTTAATAGAGCGTGCCATGGCATGGTGAATGCCGGGCATACCGTTAGCCGATGGCGGACCTTCGTAAAAAGTATAAGGGTTACTGGCCGGACGACTGCTGATACTTTTTTCGAAAATGTTGTTCTGCTGCCAGAACTCCAGCACGTCCTTGCCTATTTGTGATAAATTTAATTGCTTATATTCCTTGTACATCAGTGTTTTCCACAAAAATTAAGAGGCGCAAAATTACGGATTTTTAAAGTAATAATTTAGTTTGAAATGTGGAAATGTACGGTAGTGGTTATAATGCTATAAGTTTAACAAATTGTTAACGCGTTTAAAATGAGTTTGTAAAGCGATGGTATAAAGCACCGCAATGGTTTTTAGTAACTGATTACTTTGCACCCAACCATTGCAGGGCAGCAATTACTTTGCTGTCTTGGCTTAAATTTTCAAAATTGTCGGGTCCGTTTACTTCTTGCTGAGGAGAGACGGCGCCATAATAAGTGTTGCCATTCCTGTCAGCCTCCACCGCTACAGCCATAATCACATTGATGTTAAACACTTGGAAAGACTGATTGGCAGTTGTGTAAGCGGCTGTTTTATTGCCAAACAAACGGGTGTTATTGCGACCCATAAAGGTAATAGCCGTTGCCTCGCCCGAACTGGCGGTATATGGACCAATAAGCACCGCTACTTTAAGGCTGGTAGCAGGTTTGCCTAGCCTTTGCAAAGTGCAAACATTATGAGGCCCGGTATAGGCAGTTTTGCCTTTAATACCCCAGGCATCTTTTTGTTTAGTAACCGGGTCAATAAAAGAGCCAAACAGCCCATCGCCCAGCAAATTGGCTACGCCCAAAATCATCGGGTACATATTGCCACCACCGTTCGTGCGTAAATCAATAATCAGCCCTTTTAGTTTTTCGGGCTGCAGTTTAGCAAGCGAGTCTTGTATTTGCTGTGATAAGGTATCGGTTTCATGTTCGTGCGTAGGGTTATTATCTGGTATGAGCAGGTAGCCATATCCTTTTTTAAGCAGTTTAGATTCAACCTTATGCTTTTGTTTCGACTTGGCTATCAGGCTGCGGTATTTAACGGTATCCAGTGGTGTTCTGGGCGCTTTCCAACGGTAATATTTACGGTTGTATACGGCAAAGCCATGAAAATCGCCCAGCAATTCATAAATCAGGGATACCGAGGGCATCACCTCCTGTACAGATTTAGCTGGTGCACTACGCTCTTTAACGGTAGCCGTAAGTTTTGTCCAGTCAACTTTGTCCCGGTAAATAGAGTGGTGACGCGCATAACTCAATACACTGTCAATAACCATACGGGCACTGTCAGCTCCTGAAAGTGTTTGCTGTGCTTTAATTATAACCGGATAGCCTAAGATAAAGAGAGCAATAGCGATATATTTTTTCATGGATTAAAATGCTGAAGTTATAAGTTAAAACCTGAATGCATCCAAACAATCTGATAAAATTACATGCGGCCTTCTTCGGCACTGCTGCCGGTTTGGCGGTTGCGGGCGGCTTTCAATTTGGTGTTGCCAAAGCTATAAGTAAAGCCCAGGGTAAAGCGGCGGCTTTCCCATTCGTTGTTCCAGCGGGTATTTACGTTGTTATACTGCTGGATGCTGCGGTAGCGGTTGCCAAAAAATATGTCGCGTGCTTTAAAGCTGATGGTGGCGCGTTTGTCCATAAAGGTTTTGCTGATACCGGCATCAATCTGCGAGCCCGAAAAGGTGCGAGCCAAACCCGATATAGAAGGCGAATAATATTGTGCGGTTAATTGAAGCTTCACATTATTAGGTAAAAAGAAGCTCTGGTCTACATTGCCCGACCATGAAAAACGGCTGCTATAAAAAGGAGTGCCCTGAACTACAGAGTTTACCCGGTCGTAGCTGCCATCTAACTCGGCACTTACATTCCACCATTTTACTACGTTAAAGCTGCCTGCGCTGGTAGCGGTGAAGCTGCTGGTGCTGCCTAAATTCTGGGACCTTGATATGCTCTCTTTTGTTTGGTCGTTTTGCTCAATCACATTGTTAATCGTGCCATTCACTTTCAGGTAGCTCAGGCTCAACACTTGGAAGCTTTTGTAAGTATAGTTTAACACGTAGGATTGCGAGATGGACGGCTGCAGGTAAGGGTTGCCCTGTGTAGCAGTGTATGGGTCTATATAAGTAATGGCAGAGTTTAGCGAGCTGTAACCCGGACGGCTGATGCGACGGCTGAAAGAGGCGTTTAATTGTTGCACCGGGGTAATTTTATAAGTTACAAATGCACTCGGAAATAATTGCCAGTAGTTACGTTTAACCACCTCATTACGGGTAATAGAGTTAGCGGTTGATATGGTTTGCTCGGTGCGCAGGCTGGCTTTTACTTCCCACTGGGTGCCAATGGTTCTGTTAAGAGTAGCATAAGCAGCGTTAATGTTTTCATCATACTTAAAGTTGTTGCTGCGGTTAGGGTCTTGTATCCAGCCGGCTGTTTTTAACGAGTCGAACTGCACATTGCTTTGGGTATTCACGATGCTGCTTTTTAATCCGGCTTCAAATATCCAGACTTTGGCAAAAGGGTAGGTATAATCCGCTTTAATAGATTGAATGTTATAGTTAACCGGCATAGCATTGCGCAACTGTATGGGGTTGCCGGTTTGGTTGCCCTGTCCGTCAAAATACGTATTGGTGTATTGTTGGTTATTTGTTGATGTGCTGTGTACGTAATCAGCATCTACGCTTAATTTCTGGCCCAAAGTGTCAATGGCATAGCTATAGTTCAAATTAAAATTGTAAGTGTTATTATCAGCTTTGCGTGGGTTATTGCCGGTAACGCTGCCGGTTTGCTGGCCCAGGCTGTTTAAGGTGTACGATTGGCTGGTTACATCGGCAGTGAGCGGCGAGTTGTAACCTTTAAACAAAAAGCCCAAAGTATGTTTATTGCTGACGTAGTAATCGGCGCCGGCGCTGTAACCGGTAGCCGTAGTTTTTGGATGCCAGTAATTGTACTGGTTGTAAACTTCGCTGCCAATCTGACGGCTCAGCGTAAGTTTATTATAAGAGTCGAAATAACCGGAGTTTATCCTGGCAAACGTACTTACTTTGCCGGTATTGTAATTTAAGTTAAAACCGCCGTAAACCTTGCCGTATGTGCCATAGGCCACATTAGCGTTGGCCGAACCATTGTAGCCTTGTAATTTATTGCGTTTCATGATGATGTTAACCACACCTGCTGTACCTTCCGCATCATAATTGCCCGGCGGATTAGGAATCAGTTCAACCTTACTTACGGCATTGCCCGGTAACGATTTCAGGTAATTGCTCAGTTCGGTACCACTCATGTAAGTACGGCGGCCATCAATCATCACTACTACACCTGCGTTGTTGCGGTACAAAATATTATCATCTTTATCTAAGCGGATGCCGGGCGCTTTTTTGATAACATCCAAAGCGTTATCGCCGGTAGTGTTCATTTTTTCAACATTAACTATCAGCCGGTCGCTCTTTTGCTGTAACTGAGGTGTGGTAGCCGCAATGGTAACTTCTTTCAATGTGTTTTTTTGCTGACTAAGAACGATAGTGGGTAACTCAACCGCTGCGCCGCTTACTTTAAAGGGCTTGCTGTAAGCTGTAGTAAAACTTACCATTACCGCTTTTACTATGTAGTTACCGGCAGCGGGTTGGGTAAAGCTGTAAGCGCCATTGTTGTTGGCTGCCTGCGCGCTTACCTGGGCCGAGTCGGGCAGATGCAATAACATTACAGTAGCGCCTGGCAGCGGCTGTTGTTGGGCGTCGGTAACACGACCGTTAATAGTAGCAGTTTGTGCAAAGGCGTTAAAACCGATAAAGAATAATAATAATAAGGAAGCGAGCGTAGTTTTCATGTCATTTTGTTGATGCTCCAAAGGTGCAGCAGCAAAAACGCCTCTTAAATATTATGATACCAACGCCGGTTTTTATTATCCGAAGGCAAATAATGGTAAACGAACCGCCCGAAATAGCGAATTTGGGAGTTGGGAGTAAAAAACAGGGGGTTGGTATAAAATTTTTACTGGGTTGCAGGTTTTACCCTACTTTTATCCATTATGCGGAAAAAGGAAATTTACTATCACATAGCCGGCTGGCTATTGTATGTTATCTATCTGATTATCGGGTATTTTATACAGTCGCCTGGTAAACCTGTTTCCGTATTTAATTACACCATATGGATTATCAGGTTCGCTGAGTTTTACTTTTGTTATTTATGGGTTTATCCTAAATTTTTATACAAAGGCAAGCCGTTTCAACTGGCCGGTGGTATCATTGCCGCATTGCTTGGTTTTGTTGCCCTGCGGTTTTTAGTAGAGGAAGTTCTTTTTTTACACTTGTTTGGTGTACATAATTATTGGGGATACACTTTTCTGTCATATACCTTAGACAACGTTTATTGGGGAACATCAGCTGTTATTTTAAGTTTAGCCATTTACAGCGGATTTAACGCGATTTATAAAGAGCAGGAAAATAAATCATTACGCGAAGAAAAGATACAGGCCGAACTGGCTTTTCTGAAAACGCAGATTAATCCGCATTTTTTATACAATACCTTAAATTATATCTACTCGCTGGCTTATCCCGTGTCGGACAAATTAGGTAATGCCGTCATCAAGCTTTCGCAGCTGATGCGTTACATGCTGACTGAAAGCGCGAGCGGCGATGTTGACCTGCAACGTGAGGTAGAATATATTGAAAATTACATCAGCATTTACCAACTGCGGTTTGAGGATAGCTTTTTTGTGGATTTTAAAACCGAAGGCGATATTGCCGGTAAGCGGGTGTCTGCCTTGTTATTGGTTCCGTTTGTTGAAAACGCCTTTAAACACGGCTTAGTAAACGACCTCGACCGCCCTATACGCATTCGCTTAAAAGTAACCGGCAGTCGGTTGACGTTTACAGTAAGTAACCAGATAAGCCGCGGACAAAAAGACCATTCGACCGGTGTAGGCCTGCCTAATATACGCCGCCGGCTGGAATTAATTTACCCCGACCACCACGAGTTGTTGATTGCCGATAACGGACAAACGTACAAGACCACCTTAAACATCACATTATAAAAATGCTTTTCAAAAAAAAACTGAACAGCTTATGCTGTATGGCTTTGCTATGCCTTTGCGCAAGCAGTTGCTACACTTTACGCGGCCTGAAATGGCGGCAACCCGATTTAGATGATGTCAACAAGTTTAAATCGGTAACTATTCCAGCATCAACTAAACCTTTCACATTTTTATACAACACTCAAAGCCCCAGGTATGCAAACCTCAAACGCAGGCTGGACACACTTCTGCTTAATAGTAACACCAATGCCTTCGTGGTGATTAAACACGACACCATTGTTTATGAGTACTACAATACAAACCAAAGCGCTTCATCGCTTCATACCAGCTTTTCTGTTGCTAAGTCTTTTATCGGCACTTTGATAGGGATAGCAGTAGATAAGCAGTTAATTAAATCCACCAGCGAACCGGTGGTCAACTATTTGCCGCAACTCAGTAAAAATGACAAACGGTTAAAAATGCTTACTATTCAGCAAGTGCTGGATATGCGTGCCTGTATAGATTTTGATGAGCATCAGGAAACTATGTTTGGTTCAATCACCAGACTTTATTACGGACGGTCGTTAAATAATCAGGTAAACCGGTTACGGCTTAAAGCCAATCCCGGCGTTAAATTTGAATATCAAAGTATCTGTACTCAGTTGTTGTCTGCCATACTCGAGCATGCTTCGGGCAAAAAAGTAGAAGTTTTACTTCGGGATTGGCTATGGCAGCCTTTAGGGATGGAAAGCGATGCCATTTGGAGCACAGACGACCAGCATACCATTAAGGCTTCTTGCTGCCTGAATGCCACCGCGCTTGATTTTGCAAAGCTCGGACGGCTGTATTTGCACAAAGGCGAATGGCAGGGGCGTGAGATACTGTCAAAAAACTGGGCTACGGCCACTACTCATCCGGACACGCTGATGCAAAAAGGTTATAAAAACCAGTGGTGGGGCGTTACTAAATATAATTTTTTCAAGGATTCGGTGCAGGCAGTTAATTACAAGCAACAGCAAAAGTTAGATAGTAAAATTGGTAAAAACAGGCAGCAAATGTATTACATCCAAGTGCCGTCAAGCGAGTTTGAGGCCATAGGTATATTACAGCAAGCTATCTACGTTAATACCGATAATGGTGTTATCATTGTACGACTGGGAGATGAGCCGCCTGCAGGCAAAGCAAATTTTCCGTATGTTTTTAATATTAATATTGGTAGACAGTTTTAATTTATCTTTACCTCCATGATTCGCTGCCTTGCCGTTGATGACGAAGCTTACGCCGTTAAAATTATTGCCGATTACATTAGTAAAGTTCCCTTTTTAACGCCGGCGGGCACGACCACCAGTGCCATTGAGGCGCTCTCGCTGGTGCAGCAGGGCGGTATAGATTTGGTTTTTTTGGATATACAAATGCCTGATTTAACCGGCATCCAGTTTTTGAAGCTTTGCGGCAGTAAATGCAAAGTTATACTAACTACGGCTTACCCCGAATATGCCTTAGAAGGCTACGAACACGATGTAATTGATTACCTGCTCAAACCTATCCCGTTCGACAGGTTTTTAAAAGCGGCGCAAAAGGCCTATAACCAGTTGCAGCCTGCCGTGGCCGCAGCACCGCAGGTAGTAACGCCGGTGCCAACCGCTGCAGCGCCTGCTCCAGAAGCCGACTATATGTTTATAAAAGGAGACAGCAAAAACAAGTTTTTAAAGGTGAGCTACGATGATGTGCTGTACATTGAGGGATTAAAAAACTATGTTTCTGTATTTACGCCCGGGCAACGGCTGGTAACTTACCAAACCCTGCGCGATTTAGAAGAGCAGCTGCCCAAGCCTCCGTTTTTCAGGGTGCATAAATCCTACATCGTGTCTATCGACCAGATACGGATGATTGACGGGCATACCATTTACATACAAGACCAGGCCATCCCGATAGGCGAAACCTACCGCGACGAGTTTTATAAACTCATCCGCGAAGAATAAATTACAAAGCGGGCATACAAGTGTAATCTCACCATAGTACTTTGCTATATTTGCCCAACCGGTAAGTGCCGGACGTGATTTATGCCGCAAGATATCATTAAAATAGCCGTTGTTGGTCCCGAAAGTACGGGCAAGTCGGCTATGTCTGCATATCTGGCAAAACACTACAAAACCGTTTGGGTACCCGAGTATGCCCGAGAGTATTGCGAAAAGCTTACCGGCGATTGTACTTGGCAGGATGAGATTAACATGTACCATGGTCAGCTGGCTTTAGAACAGGAAATGCTGCCGCAGGCCAACCGCCTGTTAATTTGCGATACCACCTTTATCACCATTAAAATCTGGAGCGACCAAATGTTTGGACAGGCACCGCCCGAAGTGCTGGAAAAACTTCCCAAACATACTTACGACTTTTATTTACTCCTGAACATTGACCTGCCCTGGCAGGATGACCCTTTGCGCAACTTCCCCACCATGCGCGAACATTTTATGGCCGTTTGGCACCGTGAACTACAAGCTTTGCACGCTAACTATTTAGTAATTTCGGGCCAGGGACAACCCCGCTATGATGCAGCCGTTGAGGCGGTTGACAATTTCTTAAAAAATAATTTATAATTTTTTAGCCTCGGTGCAACGCTGCCCAAAATGCTGCGTCTTGTAACTTGAAAGCTAATCACGATTGGAAGCCTTATACATAGACAAGCATTATCAACTGGTGGTTGAGTGCAAGCAGGGAAGTAAAAAAGCCTGCTACGAATTGTATCGCCTGTACTCGAAGGCCATGTTAAACGTGGCGTTTCGGATATTGAATAATGTGGACGAGGCCCAGGACGTGCTGCAGGAATCTTTTTTAGATGCCTTTAACAAGCTAAAAGATTTCAGGCAGGAAACCACTTTTGGTTTATGGCTTAAACAGATTGTCGTGAACCGCTCCATTAACCTGTTGCGCAAGCGCCGGTTAGAATGGGTAGAAATGGAAAGCGAACAATTGGAAAATATACCCGATGAAGAGGAAAGTGACGATGAGGATATACAATACCGGGTGGAGCAGATTAAAGAAGCCATGAAACTTTTGCCCGAAGGATACCGGGTGGTGCTATCGCTCTATTTATTAGAGGGATACGACCACGAAGAGATTGGACAGATTTTAAACATTACCGAAAATACCTCGAGGACCCAGTTTTTGAGAGCTAAAAGAAAACTAAGCGAAGTACTAAAAATAAAAGGAGTAGCCTGATGAGCAAGCGATTAGAAAAATTTATTATTGATAACCGCGAAGAGTTCGACGACCTGGAACCAAGCGCTGCTTTGTGGAACCGCATAGAAGAGCAAATGGAACCCAAGGCGGCAGAACTGCCTAAAAAACGCGAGGCCAAAACCTTTTCGTTAGGTTTTGTACTGCGGGTAGCCGCTATCATTATTGTGGTAATGGCCGTGGGCTTTGGCACTTATTTGCAGAGCCAGAAAAGTACAAGCGTTGATTTAGCAGCCATTAACCCCGAATATGCCAAACAGCAGGTGCAATATGCATCACTGATTGAAAGTAAGCGCAACGAATTAAAAGAACTTGCCAAAAACGACCCGCAATTATACCGGGAGTTTAACGGCGAGATTAACAAGATGGAAGCATCTTATAAAAAGCTTAAACATGATTTAGCCACCAGTCCTAACCAGGAACGAGTTTTACGTGCAATGATCCGGAACTTGCAAATACAAGCCGAGGTGCTTAATCAGCAATTACAAGTGATAGAACAGTTTAGAGACAGTAAAAGTGAACCCACCCATGAAACTAAAAATATTTAACGTAAAAGTGCTTTTGTTAAGCTGCCTGTTGATGGTAGTTCAGGGCAGCTTTGCACAACAAAACAAGGCCGATAGCGACAAGGATTTTGACAGGCAGATGCAAAAATTGCAAGGCCAGATGCGCGACCTGCAAAAGCAAGTGCAGAAATTGCAGACGCAAAAATTGAAGGAAAAATCTGCCGAGCTGCAAAAGCTTTCTAAAGAATTAACCACCCGTGCCCTGGCGCATGTTGATGATTTTAACATTGCTGGTATTGAGAAAGGTTTAGGCGTAACCGTAGTACCCAACCTTGAAGGTTTGGGTAAAATATCGCCCCAGGTTTACACGCAGCTGAATGGCCTCAAACTATCGCCTCAAGTTTACAATTTCAAATTCGACGAGAAATCTTTGCAGGAAAAAATGCAAAATGGCGAAATCAAAGAGAAAACTAAAACCTATACGAAAACCTACAGTGTAGATGCCGATGATAAGCTGATAATTAATAACGCTTATGGTAAGGTTACTGTAAATACTTGGACAAAAAACGAAGTAAAGGTCGATGTACAAATGATGGCTTATGCCCGTAGCGAAGACGATGCGCAAAAATTGCTTAACGACATTACTATTCAGGATAGTAAAGAAAACTCAGTAGTTTCATTTAAAACCAATATTGCATTAGGTAAAATCACCAACACCAATGTAATCAGTGCTTGGTTTAATTCTGACAGAGATATTCCCCGTAAAATGGAAATCAACTACACGGTTTATATGCCAGCAAAAAGCCAGTTAGATATAACCAATAAGTTTGGAAACGTCTCCTTGCCCAGTTTATCCGGAAAAGTAAATATTGCGCTTACATCGGGCGAATTGAGGTCTCAGGAATTGAACAACCCCCAAATAAAGCTTACCGGCGGAAACGCGTTAATTAATACGCTAAACAACGGCGCTGTAAATGTAACCTATGGATTCCTTTTTTTAGGAACAGCCAATAACGTAAAAGCAAAAGTGGTTTATGGTGGTATGAGCGTAGATAAGCTTAAAACCTATGGTGATTTAGCTGCTGTATACGGAAAAGGTATAAAGGTAGTGGAGGTAGACAAAAGCTGCAAAAATTTAAATGTAAAAGCCAATTATACCCAAGTCAACCTAGGTGTAAAAGATGACTACGACTTTGACGTAACCACTACACTTGGAAGCTTTGACTATGATAAAAACGTGGTCAAAGTAATTACCACCACGCCCGAAGAAAATACAAGCCATTTTTCTACTACACGTACCTTTAAGGGGCAGGTCAATAAAGGTAGCTCTGATAAAGCCATTACGGTTAAATCAACCTACTCGCAGGTTAAATTTGACTAATATAACTTCCCTCCATTCATATAAATTCAAACCCTTGCTGTGTTCGGCAAGGGTTTTGTTATTTTAGGGGCACATCAACCTGTAAAATGGAGTTACTAACCGACCCCGAAGCCTGGATATCACTGGCTACCTTAACCCTGCTCGAAATTGTGCTGGGCATTGATAATATTATTTTTGTTTCGATACAAGCCGGTAAGCTGCCCGCTAACCAACAAGATAAAGCCCGTAAGCTCGGTTTAACCGGCGCTATGGTTACCCGTATTTTGCTGTTGCTATCTATCAGCTGGATTATGAAGCTCACTAAGCCATTCATCAATCTGGGCGAAGTACTGAATATCAGTAACCACGCCTGGGCCGAACGCCTGGCTTTTTCAGGCCGAGACCTTATATTATTGGTGGGCGGGTTGTTTTTGATTTATAAAAGCAGTCACGAAATACACGAAAACATTGACCACGCTGAAGAAGATGAGCACGATACCAAGCCGCAATCTTTTTGGGGAGCCATTGTACAGATTATGTTGCTGGATGTCGTGTTCTCGCTCGATTCGGTGATTACCGCCGTGGGTTTGGCCGACCATGTGGAAGTGATGATTACCGCGGTAGTGATTTCGGTAGGTATCATGTTATGGGCCTCATCGCCTATCGCCGGTTTTGTAAACCGGCATCCTACCGTTAAAATGCTGGCCCTCTCTTTCCTGCTACTTATTGGCGTATCGCTTCTGGCCGAATCATTCGACCAGGAAATACCCAAGGGCTATATCTACTTCTCGATGGCTTTTGCCGTACTGGTAGAACTACTCAACCTGAAAGCTAAAGCCAAAAAAGAGAAGCAGCGGTTGGAAATCAATAAGCCGAAGTAAAAGCTGCTGGCCCTTTAAATTGAATAGAGGCAGAAACGCGAATAAACAGGAATATTTGAAATTTGGTCGTACTCTTATAACCAACAATAGCCGCATTAGCGGCTATTGTTGGTTTGCTGTAAGCTTAATTTATTTGGCTAAACGCGCTATTTCGCTGCCGGCCAGCAGGTAGCAGCCCAGGCCGTAATCTTCAAAATCTGGGATGTGGTCGTAGCTCACCGGCTGACCATCTTTAGGTTCTTTACCGGTGCCTTGCACGTAACCCAATATACCATCCGGGTGTAAACAATCTTTAGCCATGGCATTCCAGGCTTTGGCAATGATGGGCTGATAGGTTGCCTTTTTCAGGATGCCGTTGTTTACACCCCAGGCCATACCGTAAATAAACAGTGAGGTACCGGTCAATTCTTTACCGCCGTAGTTGGTTGGGTCCATCAAGCTTACGTTCCAGTAACCGTCGGTACGTTGCAATGGCACCAGCGCAGTAATCATGTCTTTATACATTTGCAAGTACTCAGCACGGTGTGGTGCATTTTTAGGCATCACCTCCAGCACACGTACCATGGCCGCCACTACCCAACCGTTACCGCGTGACCAGTAGCAATTGGCACCGTTAGGTTCTTTGTATGGCGGCACAAAGTCTTTGTCTCGCCACCACAAACGCTCTTGCGGATTATACAAGCCTTTACCGCCATGCACTGTTTTGGAATAATTGTATATCTCATACATTTTCTCAAAGTAGCGGTCGTCTTTATAAATGGTGCCTAACTTAGCAAAAATGGGCATGGCCATTTGCAGTGCGTCAATCCAGTGCCAGTCGTCACTTTTATCACTGGCCAGCATCAGGTCAATGTTTTTCTTGATGGGCTCAATGTATTCAGGCTTCTTGTCCAACTGGTAAAGCTCAATATAGGTTTGCCCGCAGCATTGGTTATCGGCGTTGCGGGTATTTAGTCCATCGCGCGGTTCCCATTTATGATGGTTGGCCCAGTCTATAGCATACTGATAATATTCTTTTTTAGGGTCTATTTTATGTAAGGCCATTAAGCCTTCGTAGTAAACGGCACGTGTCCATAAATTGCTGGTGCGCACCCGGCCCACGTTAGTTACCGCTCCCGGGTCGGGCCATTTTTTCATAAAGTAGGAGTTGGCCAGTTCCATATCGCTCACAATTTTAGATTTGGCCGGCAGCTTTTGCGCCTGTAAGCCCTTAAAAGGAGCCACCAGCATCAAGCCGGCTATCATGATAGACGAACTTAGTTTAACTTTCAACATAAAGTGTGTTTAATTAACAGTTTGTTATAATGCTTACTTCAAAAGCGTCGCAATTAAGTGTTTCTGTATTAGAAACCGGTTAGCTTACGCGATACAGTTCAAAGTAATAGATGAACGAATTACTTTTTCAGTAAATATTTACTCAGCGAAAAGCCTTTGCTGTTGCGAATCCCTTCGGCAACTAATTGTGCGTTGAGCTTGGCGCCATCCATACTGGTATGCGTATGATCGGTGGCGGTAAAGTAGGCTGTTTTTACTTTTTCTTCGCCTACTTTATCATACACGTCCGACACCAATTGATTTAGTTCAATAAAGGTAGCCCCGGCTTGTTTAGCCGCCTGGCTTGCCCACAACACATAATCATTAGTGTTGCGGTTTACCTTGTCCTCTTTCCAGCTGTTGCGCGGAATAAGTGAGCAAACCGCTACGCTTGCGCCTTTGGCTTTAGCCTCGCCAATCATTTTGCGTAAGTACCAGCCGTAGCTGTGTATCACTTCCTGTTGTTTAGTTAGCGGGTTGTACAAGTTCTGCTGCTCGTCGCCGTTGCTTTTGATAGTGCCGCGGGCACGCGAGGTATCTACCAACGGACTCGAGTCGTTATGGCCGAATTGCATAATCACGTAATCGCCGGGTTTGATTTTGGCAACTACCTGGTCCCACAAACCTTTGGTTTGAAAAGTACGGCTGCTGGTACCGCCCAGGGCATCGTTTTCTACCGTAATGCGGGTGGTGTCAAAGTAATTACTTAAATAGCTACCCCAGCCCCATAAGCCGCCATCACCTTTGCCCTTACCATTTTTTACGGTCGAATCGCCTACCAGGTATAATACCGGTTTAGGCTTTTGCACAAAAGAAAATAATATATCGGCTGCTCCAATCAGTAACAGTGCGGTAAGTAAAGTTTTGATATTTTGAGATAGTTTCATCTTATTTTTTGAGATATTTATTTAGTGCGATAGATGGATTAGCCTTGATACCCGCCACTACCGACTCGGCATTTACGGTAGCGCCCATTTTATTAGGATGCGTATGGTCGCCGGGGAAAAACTTTTTAACTGAATCGGCACCCCAGTTATCGTATTTATCTGCCGTAATACCGTTTAAATTGATAAAGGCCACTTTTTCCTGGTCGGCTACTTCTTTAGCCCATTTGCCGTAATCGTTATCGGCACGTAATACTTTGCCGTCTTTAAACTGGTTTCGCGGAATCATAGACAGCACAATAGGCGTTGCCCCTTTGGCTTTGGTTTCGCGGATAAATTTGCGCAGGTACCAGCCGTAAGTGTGCACAGTTTCTTTGGTGCCATTAGGCCAGGTTAAATCTACAGTTTCCTCGCCGGTGCCTTTTAATACACCACGATAGCCTGCTTTGTTGGTATCGGATTTACTGCCTTCGTTGTGGCCAAACTGCATCAGCACATAATCGCCGGGGCGCAGCATGGAATCTACCCGATGCCAGCGGTTTTCTTTGATAAAAGTACGGGTACTGCGGCCGGCCATAGCCTGGTTATTAATACTGATTTTGCTTAAATCAAAATAGTCGGGCAAAATAGATCCCCAGCCCCACTGTACCTTATCAGCGTTATGTACGGTAGAATCACCGATGAGGTAAATAACCGGCTTGGCAGGCTGCTTAAAAGCCAGGCCTGCTATCAAGGCAATGCCTACTAAACCTGCGAACTTAAAAATCTTCTTCATTTAAAAATGGTTGGTATGATTAGGAGTGACAAATGGCTATATAGTTTAAACGTTATTTACTCACCTGCAAAGTTATAGATGCCTCAGGCAAACCTGATACGATGGCTTTTAGCGTTGTGCTACCTGCACCTTCGCCAGCTTTCAGTATGGCTATACAGCTACCGCGGTACGCCTTGCGCTCAGAGGCTTGGTAAGGCTCATGGCTTATGATGTTGCCATTATCAACCGCCTGTATAAAGCCGGCACCACTAATAGTAAATTTCAACAGATTATCGGCGTTGGGGCAAACGTTACCCGCAGCATCAAGCAGCGTGGCTTTTACTATCGCTACGTCATCCCAATTGTGGCTTAATTTATTTTGGCTGGCAGTTAATACTAATTTTGCCGGTGCGCCTGCGGTTTTAAATTCTTCGATGGCAGCCTCCTTACCTTTGTTGCGCCCAACGGCTTTGATGGTTCCTTTTTCAAAACTCAGGTCCCACTCGCGCGGTGAATCATTGGCGGGTTTTGCTTTGACGCCTTGTGATTTACCGTTTAAAAACAACTCTAACTCATCGCAATTGCTGTACACCTGCACTTTAGATTCGCGGTAAGTGCTCATGTCTTCGGGAGTCCAATCGGCCACCCAGTTACCGGCCCCGGCATTACCCGATTTCCGTACCATATGCACGACTGGCTTGTCGCTCCACCAGCTTTGACGCTGCAGGCTTTGCTGTTTCCAGTTACCGGCCCGGTCAAACAAACCTTGGTTGTTGGTGGTTTCGGGCCAGTCGGCCTCACCCAGGTAATCAAATCCTGTCCATAAAAACTGCCCGGCCATGTAAGGCTTATCGCGCAAGGCCAGCCACATATTCAACACGTGGGTGTTTTCGGTGCCAATTACTTTCCAGTTAGGATGAGCCTCATGGGCGGCAATCAGTTCGTTTTCTCGATAGTTTTGCCCCACTACATCCATCATATCGGCAAAGCCATTGGCGTAAACGCCCGAAACGTTGGGGCGAAAAAGTGCCATAGTAACCGGACGGCCCGGGTCGAGCTCATGAATCAGGTTTTGCTGGTCGCGATACTTTTTAAACCCGGCCGAATCTTTCAGACTGTCATGAATTTCGTTACCAACACTATAGATAACGATAGATGGATGGTTGCGGTCGCGCATCACCATATCGCGGGTATCGCGCTCCCACCATTGGTTAAAATTGAGATTGTAGCCTTTTTCACCATTATTTTTGGCGGCGGTCCAGGTATCAAAGGTTTCGTCCATCACCAAAAAACCCATGCGGTCGCATAAGTCTAAAAACTCGGGCGCTACCGGGTTGTGCGATGTACGGATGCCGTTTACGCCTACCTCTTTCAGTTGCTTAAAGCGCTGCTCCCAGATACCTAAAGGTACAGCCGCACCTACAGCGCCGCCGTCATGGTGTAGGCAAACCCCTTTTATTTTAATGTTTTTACCATTGAGCCAAAAACCGGTAGCGGCCTCAAATTTAGCCTCGCGGATACCAAACGTTGTTTTCACTTCATCAATTACCTTGTTGCCTTGCATAATCCGGGTAAGGGCGGTATACAAAACAGGCTTATCCAAGTTCCATAATTGGGGGTTGCTGACTTGTGAATCAAAACTATAATCGGCAGTCTGACCGGCGGCTACCTTGTTTACACCACCAGCAGCACTAACGGTTTTGCCCGATGCGTCCATAATAGTGGTAGCTACTTTATACTCGCCGCCCGTTTTAGTGCTGTTCACTATTTGAGCCTGTATTTTAACGGTGGCATTCTGAGCGTTGGCTACCGGAGTTTTGATGTAAACACTCCAAGGTGTAAAATGAACAGGGGTTGTGCCTACTAAACGAACATGCCTGTAAATACCGGCGCCCGTGTAATAGCGCGATGCAGGTTGGTTACTATTATCGGCCTTAACGGCAATTACATTAGGCTTGTCGTAGTTGATATAAGGCGTTAAATCGTAGATAAAGCTGATGTAGCCATACGGCCTTTTGCCCAGGTAGCGGCCGTTAATCCAAACTTCGCTGTAAGCCATTACTCCGTCAAACTCTACCGAAACCTGTTTATCTGCGAAATCTTTGCCCAGATTAAATTGCTTACGGTACCAGCCAATACCGGCCGGCAGATACCCTCCGCCACGACCGGTGGGATTGTTTTGGTCATACGGCCCCTCGATACTCCAGTCGTGCGGTACATTCACTTTGCGCCAGGACTTATCATTGTAAGCAGCTTTATCAGCACCGGTGGCATCACCTTTATAAAACAACCAGTTGTCATCAAAAGAGTTAATGATACGCCCGGCCGGTTGTGCCTTAACCACGGTAACAGAACATAAAAAAGAAAGGATGAGCAATAAAAGGGGGCGCTTCATGGGCATATAATTAAAGCCGACTATATAATGGTAATAAATTCTGATGGGTAATCAATCATTCTGCTTTAGTAGATTTTGCCACCTCGACGGCATAAATTTCATCTCGACCTTCAAAATTAGCACGGAAAATCACCCACTTTTCATCAGGCGAAAAATGCACGTTAGGTTCCTGTTTATAATAATGGCTTTTCATGTTTACCAGCTTTTCCGATTTAAATCGGTCGCCTTCAGGCCGGAAAAGGTAAATCCACATACCATCGGGTGCTTTGGCCACCTGGCCCGGGTCGCCGCCATCGCCGCAAAACAGCTTTTCATCGGCGGTTACGTTAAAATGTATCGACCATTCGTTGCGATCCATCTGGTAAGCTTTTTCCTTACCGGTTTGCATGTCATAACCGGCCAGGTAAAAAGTTTGCCCTTTAGGCTTTTGCAGGTCAAACCACTCGGTATTGCCCCGCGGCGACCAAAACTCGTGCCCGGCAATTTCCATTGGCATAGTGCGTTTATGCAACAATGTTGATTTATTGGTTTTGATGTTATAATTCCAAATCCTGTCCACCTTTTCCCATGGCCCCTCGTGGCAGTAAGAAAGAATATTAGGGTCGGTAGGCGAAAACAGCAGGTGGTTAGTCCACTCGTTTTCGCGGTTTACTTCTTTCAGTTCTTTAGTTTGGGTATTTAGCACGTACAGCACATGCTCGATATGTGCGTTGTAGATGCGCTGAAAATAATCTTTCTTTTCGGGGTACTGTTGATAAATCTCGCGCTCTTGGTCGCCTACGGCTTTAACGCAGGCCAGGTAGGTGCCGTCGGCATTTACCGTGCCTACCCGGCCTTTAAACGCAGGGTCAAAAGCATAGATAAAACGTTCTTTGCGGGTATCTACATTGGTAGCACAAATACTATCGCCGCATTGGTAATAGGCCTCGCGGGTTTTAGGGCACACCATTTCGCCGCTTACTTTGGCGCGGTTGGTGAGTTGTGCAACCGCCTTGGTTTTTAAATTGATAGTGAACAGTTGCCTGCCCCTCGGCGTACTTCCTGAAAATACCATTAAATCGCCCTCAGTACCAAGTTGCGGCACAAAGCAGTTATTGTTAAAATAAAAGCTGGTATTGCCGCCCGGCCGGTTCACTAAGCGCATCACTTTATGGCCGGTGTCTTTATCAATCCATTCGTTTACCGGCATGGGTTTTTGTGAGCCGGTAACCAATACCGGCTGGGCCTGCAACAGGCTGCAGCAACTTAATGCAAACAGTAAGGGCAATATTCTCTTCTTCATATCGGGTTGGTTTGCCTGGTTTAATTACCGTCGGGTTTAATGGTGGAGTTTTTAGGGCTCATTGGCCAGTTAAAGCTTTCGACAGGGTCTGGGTGCGATGGGTCGAAAGGCTTGGTATCAACCAGGTACTTTTTAAGACCTAAATTATTGGCTTTAATACCCTCCACAATACACTTGGCCAACTCGTAGGCACCGTAGGGGTTAAAGTGGGTATTGTCTTCTAAAGCTTTAGTCTGTCCTGGAAAGGTATTGGCCGGGTAATGCACTAGTGCCTTTTTGGAGTTTTCTACGCCCAGCGCGTCATAAAACCGGGTAACCATTTTGTTGAGGTCAATCAGAGGTACATTTTCTTCCTGGGCTACCTTGCGGGCTGCATCCGGGTAATCGCCCAAGGTATTTACGGTTTTGCCGTTTTCATCAAAAGAGCGGCGGGCGGTAGAGGTAACAATAACCGGGATGGCCTTATGCTCGCGGGCACGGCTTACAAAAAGCTTTAGTCGCTCGGTGTATGATTTATAGGCACCATCATTAGGTCCTTTTTCTTTCTGGTCGTTATGGCCAAACTCAATAAACAGGTAATCGCCAGGCTTAATCAAACTCATCACTTTGTCTAAACGGTTGCTGCCCATAAAACTGCCCAGCGTTAAGCCCGATTCGGCATGATTGGCAATGGCTACGCCCGGTTTAAAAAAGCGCGGTATCATTTGCCCCCAGGCAGCCCATGGCTCGTCGTCCTGGTCTACCACGGTAGAGTTACCGGCCAGGTAAACGGTAATCTGGTCGTCTACCTTTTCAACCTCCATGGCATCAATGCACGGCTTTGCACTGGTAAATTCGAGGGTGAGGCGGTCGTCCCAATCCAGTTTGCCCACCTCGCGCGGTTTAAGTTTAACCTGCCCACCGGTACTGATTTCGGGCATCCGGACATTAACCACAAAACTTACTTTTTTTATTTCGTTAGGCTGGGTATCGATGCTTTCGAGCATCAATCGGCGCGATTCGGCTTTTACCATGGTTTGGCTGGTGCCCTGCGGGTCGCCCAGGGTAAGGGTTACTTTATAATTCCCCTCGGGCACGGCGACCGAAAAATAGAAAGGCTTATCGCTGGTGATAAAACCGCTTGTTTTACCGCTGCGGGTAACCGACTGAGCCGAAGTGCCAAAATCGAACCCGTAATTGCCGGTATATGTTTTTGAGGCGGCTACTGGTATAAAGCCGGCTTTAGGTTTACCGCTGCCAAAATCAAACTTGTAACTGGTTTGCTTATTTTGAGCATGGGCACTAGTGCCCCAAACAGAAGCTACGGCAGCTAATGATATGGCAATGCATTTTACAGAATGTAGCCTCATCTTCATCTATAAATTTTAGAAACAGCGGTTTATAACTGCAACGGTGCAGACTGGTGGTTTACTGTTCGTCAAATTTATTTTTTGCGGGATGAAAGCGTATCCTGTTCCATCCTGTTAAAAGCTACAAGCCTTTAATAAAACGACTTTTATAACAGCATTGATACAATGTTTTCATTTAGCGGCCATTTATCGGGGCTTTTAAGCTAATATATGTGGGTGCATTGCGGTCGCAGGTAATTTTACCGTTTTCATAGTGCAATTCGGCCACTTGTATACTACTGCGCTGACGGTTGTATAAACTGGCAGCAGGCGGCGTTGTGCGGCCGGGATGCGTGAAGTAAAAAACGTAGGCCCGGTCATTGTTCACCACCACATCGGCATGTCCGCCAATTACAGCATCATCCGTACCGGTGCCAGGCATCTGTAAAATATTACCTTGCTGGCGGTTCCAGTTCTGCAAATCGTCAGAACTGTAAATGGCCAAACCGCGCCATACATCAGTAATCATCCAGTGCTTGCCTTTCCAGTCGAAAACCTTGGGTCCTTCGCCGCTTTGGTCGTAAACGGCTTTTTTGCCGTCGGTCCAGTTATATAAATCTTTACTGTCGGCATAGTAAATAGATTTATGGTCGCGCTCGTTATTATACCACATGCGCCAGGTGCCATCAGGCATAGGATACACACAGGCATCAATTACCCGCTCGGATGCCAGTTTAAGTGTAGACTCGTATTTCCAGTTTAACAAATTTTTACTGGTTAAATGGAGGATGTTGCGCGGATGATCCCAATCTGTAAATATACCGGGCACATACGTCAGGTACATGTGATAAAGTCCATTATTTTCCACAATCTCGGGCGCCCAATGGGTATAGCCTGCCGTTGGGCGGTATTGGATATCAGCCGTATCCACATATTTCCAGTTAGCTCCGTCTTTAGATTTGGCTATGCCAATGCGGGTACCATGCACCCAGGCTACACCACCGGTAGTATCTTTAGCCCGGCGGTTAGTATAAAACATAAACCATCTCTTTTTGGCTTTATTCCAGATAACTACTGGGTCGGCAGCACCATCATATACCGGGTCGCGAAACAATGGTTTAGGTACAGGTTTACCCTGCCGGCTATCTTGCGCGTAGGCTCCGTTGCCAAGCGCTAACACAGCAATCAACAATAGAAGTATTTGATAGGGCTTTGCCATCATACTATTTTAAATTACTTACCAAATGCCGGAAACTATTAGTATCGCTCCGGCGCATCATATGTTATTTAGCGGCTTTTAATTTTTCATACTCGGCAGTGGTTACCTTAAAAATGCTGCCGTGGCGGATGCCCCGAGGTAACTGCACCTGGTCGGACACGTCGGTCCAGTTTTTCAAATCGGTTGAGGTGAGTACACCGTATTTATGATCGCGGTACTTATCAAAATACAAAAACCATTTATTGCCTATCTGTATCGCAGTTGGCCCCTCAGCCCAGTAATCGCCGGTAATGTGAGTGCCCTCCTGCTTGTATGGGCCGGTCAACTGGTCGGCGTAGGCAATCTTGATGTTCTTTTGTACAGGCTTTAAAGTTTCGTCTTTAAAAAACATGATGAACCGTTTGCCGTAAGGCAGTATCGTAGCATCGATGGCATTAAAGCCCGGGTCGTATAGTAATTTGGTATCCGTAAATTTTTTAAAATCTTTAGTGAGGGTGTAATACAGGCGATGATTGTAACCGGCTTCGGCAGTAGAATCAACCGCAGGATAACGACCGGTGATGGTGCTGGCCCAGTAAATCATATATTGCTTGGTTTTGGCATCATAGGTAATTTCGGGCGCCCAGGTATTGCGTGCTCCTTTTTCGGCAGCCATTACCGGCAAAAACTGCTGCTCCGACCAATGGATTAAATCTTTTGAACTGGCGTAGCCAATGCCCTTATCGGCCCAGCTTACCGTCCATACCATGTGAAATAAGCCATCGGCTCCCCTGATGATGCAAGGGTCGCGCATCAGGCGGTCTTTGGCTACCATGGGTTTCAGGAAAGAACTGTCGCCTTTTAATGCTTCCCATTTCAGGCCGTCGGTACTGGCAGCGAGGTGCAAACCGTCGCTGCTGCTGCCTTTAAAATAACAGAACAGGTAAACTTCTTTGGCTGCTTTTTGTGCAAAAACCTGGGCAGACAACAGCAATAACAAAATCAGGTTAAAACTTCTTCTCATTTATAATTGGTTAAAAAGGCATGGGCAAACCGTCAAATGTAATCAGATTAGTTATCCAACTGATGGTTTAACCATCCTACACTGTCTGTATAATGTTTACAGTTATTACTATTTTGACCTTAATTTGTCAGGGCTTAAATATAAGTACCTGTAACCAATTAAAATAACCCCTTACCACTGCCGGCCAAACGGATGGTGGTAACCACCTCAATATTTGCATATGAATAATATAAAAGCCGGGCTGCTGCTTTGCTGCGGATTATTAACCAGCCATTTATCTTTTAGCCAAAAGGTGAACGATGTAGTTACGCCCCTGCATGCCATGAAAGTGAACTACCCTGTTCCGTATGATATTACCAACCCGGCCCAGGTAAAACAAACGCTCGACCGCATACTGAATTACCTGGATAAAAGCACCCCGGCGCAATTGGTTAACCGCAAAACCGGTGTGCCTGTTGCGTTAAACGCTATTGATACCGGCACCATTTTTAAGCCTGGCGATTTCAGACTAACCAGTTACGAATGGGGTGTTACCTATGCTGGTATGCTACTGGCCGGGCAAGCTACCGGCGATGGCCGATATACCAACTACACCCAAACCCGTTTAAGTTTTTTGGCGGATGCTGCCCCGGCATTTAAAAAGCTGGAGGCGCAGGCACCTACGCAACGCAGCCCTTTGCACCCGGTGCTGTACCCCGGCGCTTTGGATGATGCCGGTGCGCTTTGTGCTGCTACGATTAAAGCCATGCGCTTAGGCAATACATCGCCCAATATGCGACCCATGGCTGATAACTTTATCAATTTTATCAGCAACAAGCAACAACGTTTGGCGGATGGTACACTGGCACGCAACCGTCCGCAAAAAAACACCCTTTGGCTGGACGACCTTTTTATGAGTGTACCGGCGCTGGCACAAATGGGTAAACTTACCGGCGACAATAAATATTATGATGATGCCGTAAAACAGGTATTACAGTTTAGCGCCCGCATGTTTAACCGCGAAAAAGGCGTTTACATGCATGGCTGGGTAGAGGAGATGGATGTACATCCGCAGTTTCACTGGGGCCGTGCCAATGGCTGGGCCTTGATGGCCATGACCGAGTTGCTGGATGTACTGCCCGAACAGCATCCCGGCCGCAAGGCTGTTTTGCAGCAATACCAGGCATTGGCCAAAGGACTGGCCGCTTACCAATCGAGCCCGGGCTTTTGGCATCAGTTACTGGACCGCAACGACAGTTACCTCGAAACTTCGGC
Source organism: uncultured Mucilaginibacter sp. (assembly GCA_964277815.1). Lineage (GTDB taxonomy): Bacteria > Bacteroidota > Bacteroidia > Sphingobacteriales > Sphingobacteriaceae > Mucilaginibacter. Next base: position 23,956 of record CAXYKR010000309.1, read on the forward strand.
CACGGCCATTTATGCCTATTGCTTTGCAAGGGGCATTAATCAAGGCTGGCTCAACGGTAAAGCGTTCGGCCCGGCTACTTTGCTGGCCTGGAATGCCGTAGCCACCAAAGTGAACAGTCAGGGACAGGTGGAAGGCACCTGCGTAGGCACAGGCATGGCCTTCGACCCGGCATTTTACTACTATCGCCCGGTAAACGTGCATGCCGCCCATGGCTACGGCCCGGTATTACTGGCGGGTGCAGAAATAATTAATTTACTGAAGAAGCATACGTTTGAGGTGAATGATAGTGCGGTGATGATGAAGAATTGAGTTAGTCCAGACATTTACACCGGAATCCTTATTGATAAAAACGACGCATCAAGTCGTTTCGGTAAACTTTACCTATGGGAAGTTTTCTGCTGTTCAATGTAACTTCATTACCCTCCAGGTATTTTATTGCAGACAATGATAGCAGAAAGGATTTGTGTATGCGCATAAATTTGCTTTCGGGTAATTGCTCTTCAAATTGCGTTAAAGTTTGTTTAGAAATAATGCGTTCACTTGTAAGCAGGTAGACAAATATGTAATTACCATAAGCCTCTGCAAATTCAATGTCCCTAAAAAGCACCCGGGTGAGTTTCTTGTCCGATTTGACAATAATGAAATCGTCATCCTCCTTTATTTTTTCATTAAATACAGTGTTCGGTGAGCGGTTAATTACTTTTTCTGTAGCCTGTACAAAACGGACGAATGAAAAAGGTTTTAACAGGTAGTCAACCACTGAAAGTTCAAAACCTTCCAGTGCAAATTCACTGTAGGCCGAAGTGATTATAACAGGAGGATGTTGATGAAGAGAACGCAGCATTTCAAAACCTGACAACCGGGGCATACGGATATCCAAAACAATCAGGTCAACTTTATGTTCGTTGATAACCTTCATTGCCTGAAAAGCGTCTTCACAGCAGGCGATCAAATTTAAATAAGGTATCTGCTCAATGTATCTCTTGAGGATGTCGCGGGCAATGGGCTCGTCATCAACGATGATGCAGTTCAAGGTCATCAGTTCAAGTCTATGGCTAATTTCACTTCAAAACAAGCATTGCTTGTAATTTCAAGAGAATGCTTTTGCAGATAAATTAAGCTTAATCGCTGTTTCACATTTTTAAGTCCTAATCCTCCATGAGTTTTTGATTGGATATGACTATTATCAACTGAATTTTTGATATTCAGTTGCAACCTGCTATCAGTTGTATGCAGTTGAATATGAATGTAGGCCCGGCCTGTATCAGGGCTTGAGAAGTGTTTGAATCCGTTTTCAACAAAAATGATTAACAGTAATGGGGCTATGTATAAATCGGTGTAGTTACCGGTTATTTCCATTTGTATATCAACTTTACCACTCAATCTAATTCTCTCCAAAGCCACGTAATTGCTGATATAGTCAAGTTCTTTTTTCAGCGGAACGTAAGCTTGATTGGTTTGGTATAAAGAGTAACGTAGCAACTCAGATAGCTGTAGCATTAATTCTGGTAACTGGGGTGATGCTGTAACCGATAAACCGTATAAATTATTGAGCGTATTGAACAAAAAATGAGGATTCAGCTGTTCTTTTAAATGCCTGAGTTCATTTTCTTTTTGCTGCTTGTCGCGAATAAGTCCATCTAACGCCAATTTACATACAGTCGCCATCAGTGTAAATATCACTATTGAAAAGGCAATGTGCTCATTCCTCCAATCTACTCTATCAATTACCCGAAAAACCATTCCTACTCCGTTTAGGATGTATGGCAAAAAAAAGATGAGCAAAATAACTTGTGACAAATAAGCCATGATGCCTGAAAGCCAGCCCCATCTTTTGAACAATGGCATTACCAGGTAACTCTGTAAGTAAAAAGGGATCATGACCTCCATTGTTATCTGTAAAATTATGCAAATCATGGTCAGGCCGGTCATTCGGTCCGGATACTCTTTTAAAAAGATGATGGCACAAAAAAACAGCAGCCAGAATGCCAGGTGAGTAAAAACCTTGTATGGCCTGAAAAATAATTGCGTCCAGTCGAAGGATAACATTACCCAAAGAAAGGACAAGAACAGTCATCAATCAAATTTTGATGATTAACCTATGTTTTTTGATGACTAACGCCATATATAGCTGTTTATCACCACTCATAATACGATGGTCACTCTTATTTCAGCAGTTGCTTTAGCCGGTATACTTTCGGCTACATAAAAATATGGCAGCGAAAATTTTACTTTTTCTGATGTTCACTATACCTGTCTTGGCAGGCAAAGCAAATGCACAAAACATGTCAATTAACATCAGCGGGATTATAGTTGACTCTTTGAAAAATCAACCACTCGGTTATATAACACTGATTTTGAAAGAAGATAAAACTAACAGCGCCCAAAACGCCCTATCTGATAACGATGGCATATTCAAATTTTCCGGACTCAAACCGGTAGCATATGTACTTACTATCAATGAGCAAGGCTTTAAAAATAAAAACCTCATTATCAATCTTATCCGGAATACAAAAAGTACTATCAATTTAGGCGTGCTTCGTTTGTTGCCTGATGTAAATAGCCTCAAAGAAGTAATCGTTAAGGGAAACGGTCCGGTTGCTAAGCAAGAAATTGACAGAATAAGTTATAATGTACAGGCCGACCCCGAAAGTAAAAGGGCAAATGTACTGGACTTGATGCGCAAAGTTCCATTACTTTCTGTAGACGGAGAGCAGATGATTAGGTTAAGGGGCAGCACCAATTACAGGATTTTTATTAACGGACAACCTTCAGTTATTTTTGACAAAAACCCACAGGATATTTTGCGGACAATGCCCGCCTCAGGTATTGAAAAGTTCGAAATAATTACCGTCATTCCGGCTAAATATCAGGCTGAGGCATTGGATGGCATTATCAATATAGTTACCCTTAAAAAAGTAAATGACGGATATGCCGGAAATATAAATATAAGCTATCGGGTTCCGGCTGTTGGTCCTGGTGCCGGAGGGACATTGAACATCAAGAGTGGGAGGTTGGGGCTTTCTGCTTTTACGGGCGCAAGTTTAACGTCCACTCCACCAGTCACCAATTCTCTGGAAAGATTTACTGAAACAACAACCCTAATGCAAAATACTGTAGTGAAGGCAAAAGGCAACAACAAATACTGGGGGACAGACTGGAGCTTTGAGTTAGATAGTTTAAAACTGATTTCAGGGCAGCTGAACGTGAGTGAAAATCATAGTTTTAAAAGCAGTTATTTGCATTCGTTATTAAACGATTCAAATAACTCCACACAGAGTTATAGGCTCAACAGCAACAACGTGCTCAATGGCAATAACATTGACGCTTCATTAAACTATCAAGCCGGTTTTAAAAAGGATAAAAGTAGGCTACTGACTTTTTCTTATCGCGTATTTAAAACCAAAAATAACCGAAAAGGTGATTTTGATGTTGCTGAAGCTACGCGTTACGCCTTGCCGGATTATAAACAAAGCAACCATGAAAACTCACTCGAGCAATCCTTCCAGGCTGATTATTTTCATCCGTTTAAAAAGTTAATATTGGAAGCTGGCTTGAAAGGGACATTCAGAAGTAATAAAAGTCAATTTGAGTATGGCACATTAGGAAACAATCAAGCTTACGATATTAATCAAGGGCTAAGCAATAGATTTAACAATACCCAGATTATTCTTGGTATTTATAATTCCTACCAGTACCGGCTAAATAAGCAATGGAATTTTAAGGCTGGAATTAGGTTGGAACAATCTGCTATCAACGCCAATTTCATGTCAGAACAACTACAAGTCAAAAGGTCTTATTTTGATTATATTCCATCCTTGTCCATTCAAAAACAGCTAAAAAATAACGCAAGTTTATTATTTGGATATTCGCGCAAAATAAAGCGGCCCGAAATCCAGCATTTAAATCCATTTGTAGACCGGTCAAACCCCAACAACGAGTCAAGCGGAAATCCTGACTTGCAGCCTGCTTCGTCCAATAGTTTGGAACTGAGCTATAGCAGTTTTAAAAAGTTGTCGTTATATCTACGGCTTAATTACGACCTCAATTCAAGGTTAGTATTCCCCATTTTAACGTATGATGCTGCCAATAGAGTTACGCAGTCTGTCTTAAGTAACTCAGGTTACCTGCGTATGGGCGGCGTCAGTGTTTATGCCAGCTACCCAGTAGTCTCCCGACTGACTGCCAGTACTAATTTAACAACTATTTACGGCCGGATTAACGGGTTAATCAACAATGCGTTGGTCAGCAATCAACGGGTGATGTATTACTTTTCAGCATCATCTTCTTATCGCTTTGATAAAGGATGGCGCATGTCGGGAAGCGTAAATTTAAATGGAGCGGACATTAATCTACAGGGGATAGAGAACAGTGCCTATCGGGGATGCGGGTTTAGTATAACTAAAGAGTTAAGCAAAAACCAATGGTACTTTACTCTTGAGGCCAACAATCCATTTTCTAAATACCGTAATAACAACAGCACAACAAACGGCGAGAATTTTTATCAGGAAAGAAATAACCAACGATACCTCAGCAACTTTGCTTTAAGCCTAAATTATCATTTCGGAGCATTAAAATCGAATGTTAAGAAAACCCAAAAGGTAACTTTGAATGACGATAAAGGAATATCATTATACTAAGGGCACTATGAGTATTCATAAAAACTAAGAAGCCGCTTCGTATTGCACGTTGCGGCTTCACTCTTAAAAAACAAACACTAAACAAAACTACAGTGTATAAAACATGGCCTCATGAGCCCGTAGTTACGGTATAAAAGCAGGCAACCGCTTACCTGCCATTTTAATGGGCAGGTGCTGAATCAACTTGTTTATTTACGCCAAACAAGTTGATTCGGCAAAACCTGTAATGCAAGGTGGGTTTTACTTATTAGCAACTATTAAATAAGTTGTTAAAATATGGTTAGAACTTACTCCGGCTCTGCGATAGGGAGTACAACTTGCACGGTAGTGCCCACGCCTACTTCCGACCGGATGTGAATACTGCCATTGTGCTGGCGTATAATATTGTTAGTTAAAGCCAGGCCTACCCCATGCCCCTCGTAGGCGTATGTGTTGGATGCCCTGAAAAAAGGCTCGAAGATGTGTTTCAAATCCGCATCGGGTATACCAATACCCTGGTCGGTTACGTCAATAATTAACTGGTTGTCTTGTGCGGCGAGCCGGATGGTTACCAGCTTATTTTTAGAGTACTTACAGGCGTTAGTAATAATGTTGGTAATGGCCAGGCGTAGCAGGTTATCGTTACCCATTACATACAGCAACTGTTCGTTGTCGGGCAAATTTAGGTGGTCTACCTCGGCATTACTTTCCGGGTATATTTTCTTGCTTGATGCAATGGCCAGCCAAAGCAGTTCGTCCATCCGCACTTTTTGCCAGTTTTGCTTTTTGCCATCAAAGCCTGATTGGGCCAATAACAGCAGGTTATTGATAATCTGTATCAGTTTATCTGTTTCGGTACGGATGGTTTGCAAAACCTCATGCTGCTTGCCGGTCGGGTCGGGCTGGTTAAGGGCCAGTTCAACCTCACCGTTAATAATGGTTAACGGCGTACGCAGCTCGTGCGAGGCGTTGCTTACAAAGTTGGTTTGCGTGGTAAAAGCAGTTTCCAGCCGGTTAATCATGCTGTTAAAAGTGCGTATCAGCTCGGCAATCTCATCTTTGCTTTTGGTAGTTTCTAAACGCGAGTGCAGATTGTCTGATGTAATCAGGTTTACTTCTTCGGTGAGTTTACGCACGGGCATAAAGGTGTAGTACGAAAACACCTTGCCAACCACAAATGCTACCAGGATAGCGCCGATGAAACCTAACAACAATATCCGCCGCAGTTCATTAATCTCGCGTAAGCCATAGGGGTTAGAGGCCGATACGACAACAATGAATTTGTTATTGCCCTGTGCCACCAGTTTACCAGCAAAAAACTGACTTTTACTACGATTTCGTGCCGTTCCGTTACGTATGATATCTTCCAGAAAAGCATTGGGCATGCCCTTGGTATTATTAAAACGACCGTTGGCATCTGCCTGTAATAAATGTTCCTGCTCGTGGTCAAGCCTCTCAAGGTAACGGTTTCTAACTTCCTCGTAAGCCCGGCTTTCGGCGTCAGGGTACAAACGCACCCGCGACATAATATTTACCCGGGTTTCGAGGCGTTTAAAAAAATCTTCGTAATTAAACCGGTATTCAAAATAGAAAATAAAGGCGTTAAGCAGCACCAGTATCCCGGTAGATAGTACCAGGAATAGCAGCGTTATCTTATTTTGAATTTTCATTCTCTTCTACATCCTTCATCATGTAGCCCATACCAAAAATGGTATGTATCAGTTTATTGGGGTTATCCTTGTCCAGCTTTTTACGCAGGTAGTTTACATATACATCAACCACGTTGGTGCCTAAGTTAAAATCAATATCCCAAACATTCTCTAAAATCTGGATGCGGGTTAAGACCTTTTTCTGGTTTTTGATAAAATACTCGAGCAAGCGATACTCCGTAGGCGTCAACACCAAAGGCACCTGGTTATTAGTAGCCACCTTGGCTTCGGTATCTAACGCAATGCCGGCAATTTTGTAAATAGTATTCGCATTAGCCTCAGTACCGCGGCGGCGCAGCAGCGACCTTACCCGGGCAGCCAGTTCCATCATTTTAAATGGCTTAGCCATATAATCGTCGGCACCACTGTCTAAACCGTTTACCACGTTTTCGGTCGAGTCGAGCGCGGTTAACATCAGTATAGGCACATTAGCATTTTGCTGCCTGATTTGCCTGCACACCTGTACGCCATCCAGGTCGGGCAGCATCACATCCAGAATAATCAATTCGTAAGTGCGTTCGCCCGCCAGTTGCAAACCCGAAAATCCGTTAGGGGCAATGGTGGCTTCAAAGCCGTAATCAGCCAATCCGCGTTTAATTACTGATGCAACACTTGGTTCGTCTTCTACTATTAAAATGGCCATACGTTTTATAAAATTTAATGCTAACAGTAAGTTTACTTGCTGGTTTATACCCGTGTACAAGATAAGGCGGCTAACAAACTTATAAGTTAATTAACAAAACACCAATTAGCACACATATTCTGTTTAAATCTTAATAACTTATTAATAAATAAGGCTTTTTAGATGGGATTTATCGTATGGTAGCTGCAAAATCAGACGGCCTCGTAAGGGTGGTTTGGTAAAAAGTATTGCTAAAAGCCGACAAGCTGTTATAACCTGTAGCATAAGCAATCTGGCTGAGTGTTAAACGGGTTTGCAGCATCATCTCTACCGCACGTACCATGCGCAACTGCTTCAGGTATTGTAAAAACGAAATGCTCAATATCGATTGAAACAATCTGGATAAAGTACGCTCGCTTAAGCCAAACTTTTCGCTTACCGAATGCAGGGTTAAAGGCGAGGCAAAATGTACACTCAGATATTTGAGCACAGGCCTCAGCCGCTCGTTTTGGGTAGTGGGCAACACGATAGGCAAGTGCTGTGCACCCAAATTAGGCAATATGTTTTTTAGCGCCTGTAAAAAAGTAAAAGCCGTACTGCCCGGTTTTATAAAGCCACGCCATTGCCCGGCATACAGCATCATTTCGTGCAGCAGGTTGGTAACCGGATAGATACCCATTTGGGTATAAAAATCATTCAGGTGGTCATCGTACGTATAAAAGTACACGCTGCGGATAGCAGTGGCCGTGTGCCCTGCCTGGATAAAATGGTCAGTGCCGGCAGGTATCCAAATATAATGACGGGCCGGAATTACATAAGTATTTGCCCCAATATGCACGTAGGCAATACCACCTTCTACATAGGTAATTTGCCCTTTATTATGCTGATGTACCGGGAACCGGCGTTCTGATTTTTCATGCAGAACGTATACCGATTCGGATTGTTCATCTATTTGTCGCAGATACTGCTCGGTTGTTAAAAGCTCCATATACCGGTGGCCGGAATCATCAAATTTTCGGCAATTTACATAAAATCAAGCATCTTTTAGACTGGTAACTTTGCACATTCAATCAAATGATGATGGGTTATTTAGTAAAATACATCCGCTTTTTAACAGGCTTTACGCTGGTTTTTTACACTGCGTTTGCACAGGGACAGCCCGGAGCAACCGCTACAGCTGCCGCCCTAACGCTTAACCAAATATGGAGTAAAGCTGAGCTCTATAATAAAAGTATACAAATGCAGCAACTGCATGTGCAAAGCAGCGAAGAAGACATTAAAAATGCCAAAGCCGAGCGCTTACCCGAAATAAATGCCACCGGCGAGTACGCCCGGGTGAGCAACATGCCATTATATTACAACGGTTTGTTCAGCACCCCGTCGCAGTTCCCGGTGCTGCACAACTTTTACCGCGTTGGTGGCGATGCCTATTTTAACTTATATAACGGCAATAAAACCAATTTAAAAATTGCCGAAGAAAAAACGGAACATCAGATACGTACAGAACAAAAGAATCTAACCGTAGCTGAAATTAAATTACGGGCAGCAGCCTACTTTTTAGATTTACAACGCAGCCAGATTTTTAGGCAACTGATGTTCAATAATATTGCTGAGCAGGAAAAACAACTGGCACGCATCAGGCAACTGCAAAAAAACGGTGTGGTACTCAAAAGTGATGTACTGCGTGCCGAGTTGCAGTTATCGCGCCAGCGGCTCACTTTAACTCAAATTGAAAATGATTTAGCCATTGCCAACCAAAAGCTGGACATTTTAATGGGCGAGCCTGATGACCTAAAAATAAACCCGGTCGGGCAGGCCGCAGGCATCGACTCTACCTCTTTAAAAAACTATGAGGATTATGTGGCCGAGGCTTTGAGTCACTCTTACCAGGGAAAGATATCGGAACAGGAAACTAACCTGCGCCGGCTGCAGCTTAAAGATGTTAAAGCCAACATATCGCCTAAAGTAGGTTTGTTTGGTAACTATGCCTACTCTTACCCGCAAATACAGTTTTACCCTTACGGACCGGTATTATACGGCCTGGGGATGGCAGGTATACGGGCATCGTTTTCTGTATCGGCACTTTATCATAACAAGCACAAAGTAAAAGCGTCCGAACTGGAATTTAAGCGTCAGGAACTGGAGCATGAGGATACGCAGGATATGATACGGCAACAGGTGAACGAGGCATATCTGCGCTACAAAGAAGCGTTGAATCGCATCAGCGTGGCCCAAACCAACATACAGCAAGCCACCGAAAACTCCCGCATTGTAAACAACACGTATTTCAATCAGCTATCTCTGGTTACCGACCTTTTGGAGGCCAATACTCAATTACTGCAAACCCGGTTCGACTTCGCCGCCGCCAAAATTGCAGCACAACTACAGTACTACCAATTACAAAAAGCTATAGGCAATCTTTAATCATGAGCACCGCTAATACATACACCCCAACAGATAAACTGATTACCCGCGTTACGGCCTGGATAGCAGGAATCATCCTGATTGCCTTGCTCATCTGGGGAGGCATATCGCTGTACAGCCTTTATCGTTACGAAGAAACCAATGATGCGCAGGTACAGGAATACATCAACCCCGTTACCTCCAGGGTAAGCGGCTACATTCGCGAGATACGTTACGAAGAAAACCAGGACGTAAAAAAAGGAGATACCCTGATTATCATCGATAACAGCGAGTACCAGTTGCAGCAACAAGAGGCCGAAGCCGCATTGGCCAATGCCCGTGCGCAGTTGCAGGCCCTGAACAGTAACATACAAACCACGGCTCAAAGTTCGCAGGTTAACCAGTCGCAAATAGCGGCAGCCAAAGCACGGTTATGGCATCAGCAGCAAGAGTACGCCCGTTATAAAAAGTTGTACGATGTAGAATCGGCCACGCAGCAGCAACTCGAAAATGTACAAGCGGCCTTGCAGGTGGCACAATCCGATTATCAATCGGCAGTGGAGAGTTATCAGACTTCGCTTTCTAAAGTTAACGACACCCGGGTACAGCGGGCCGTTTTAGAAGCCGAAATTAAACGGCGCGAAGCCATCGTAAACCGTAATAAGCTTGACGTTGGTTATACCATTATCCGTGCGCCCTACCAAGGCAAAATGGGTCGCCGCACAATACAAAACGGACAATTGATACAAGCCGGACAAACACTGGCTTACATTGTTGACCAGGAAGCCGGCAAATGGGTGATTGCCAATTTTAAAGAAACTCAGTTACGCCACATGCACGTAGGCGAAACTGCCGAAATAGAAGCCGATGCCTTTCCGGGACAAAAATTCAGAGGGCGCATCGTTTCTTTATCGCCTGCAACCGGTTCCAGTTTCTCGCTGCTTCC
>CAXYKR010000310.1:0-12262 GCA_964277815.1 uncultured Mucilaginibacter sp.
TGTTATTGTACAGCGGGTCGCGGATGATACCGGTAACGGCATCAACCTCGGCTTGCGAACGCAGCTCAATGATGTGCCTGAACCCTTCGTACTTGAGTTTTTTAAAGCTCCGTTTAAGCTGCGAAATATGCTGCGGAATTACGTGCGCACCCATGTTGCGGTCGTTACGCAACTTGTTACGTTCAACACAAACCTTTTCGGGCATATTAATGATAATAGCGACCGGAATTACATGATACTCGCGGGCCAGGCTTATCCAGTCGCGTCGCGACTCTTCCTGCACGTTGGTAGCATCAATTACGGTTAACAAACCACGCTTCAGGCGCATACCGGCAATATACCTGGCCAACGCAAATGCATCGGCTGATACGGTTTGATTGTTTTCATCATCACTAATCAAACCACGGCAGGTATCTGACGAAACAATCTCTGTCGCCTTAAAATGCTTTTTAGCAAAAGTTGATTTTCCGGAACCGGTAGCCCCCATTAATACAATTAATGACAACTCGGGTACTTGTATATTCGACATGATTATTATGCTTCTAAAATGTTTGTTACTGATTCGGCAGCCTGAACTGTATAAGTAAACACCGCCATCTGACTTAAAGCGCCTACTTGCTCATCTACCTCGCCGATTGGGTAATAGCTTACAGTGTAGCCATGCTCGGTTGCGATACGGTTGCCCCATTCGGCAAATTGTGTACGAGTCCATTCAAAACGATGGTCGTTATGACGCATTTTGCCTTCTTCGTGGTCTGCAAATTTTATATTGTAATCGGCATTGGGTGTGGTCACCACCACCGTGACCGGCCGAGCGTATTCAAAAACAGATGTTTCGAGGGCAGCCAAGCGTGGCTCGTCCAAATGCTCAATCACTTCAACCAAGGCAGCGGCATCAAAACCTTCCAGGCGTTTGTCGCGGTATGTAAGCGAACCATGAATCAGCCTGATGCGTTGGGCCAGCCGTTCGGGCATCCGTTCCAGTTTTAAACGGTCTTTGGCAATTTCGAGCGAGCGGTAGCTCACATCCATCCCCAGTATATAATCAAATTGCTTTTCGGGCAACAGTAGTTTAATTAGCCGACCTTCGCCGCAGCCTAAATCTGCCACCCGTTTAGCGCCCGACTGCACTAAAATGTCCCTGGCGGCCATTAACCGCAGGTCGTGAATGCGTACTGCTGGTTCATCCGCTTGTGAGGTTGTCTCGTCCGTATTTTCCTCCACATCCGTGTCATCCTTGCTCAACAACACACTCAAAGCTTGATTAGCCAACGAACGCTGATTTTTGAGGTAGCGCCTAACATTCATTTCTTTTGCCGGATGTGCTTCGAGCCAGTCTTTGCCTTTGGTGAGCAGTTTCTCAATTTCGTCGCGGCTAACCCAATAGTGTTTATCGGTATCGCAAACCGGGATAAGCACATACAAATGCGAAAGCAATTGCTGCAAGGTAATGGTATGCTTAAGCGTTACCGTAAAATAGCGACTGCTACCCCACTCCGGGAACTTAGCGTCCAACTCATGACGGGTAAACTCAATTTCGTAACCCAACGGCTCAAAAAGCAGGCGTAAAACTTCTTCGCCACCCTTTACCGGCAATACAGCTATATTTACTTCAAAGGGCATTGCCATTGATGGCAGTTCGGGCCGGTTTTTACAATTTCCGTTTAAGGCTGATGAAAAGGCTTTGGCAATGGCCGCACTCATAAATGAGCTGGCCACGTAAGGCCTATCGTTTACATATTGCTCCAGCGCAAAATCGTTGCCTTTAGTACCGGCACTTCGCACCAAGCCAACCGGGTCAATATCCAACAGTAATGCCGCTGTACATTTTTCTTCGCTTACTTCCGGGTAAAAAACGTGTGCCTTACCGGCCGATATATCGATGGTCTGTAATTTGTCGGGATGCTTGTGCAGCAAAAAACCTAAATCGGTTGCTGGCACATGCGTTGTAGTTATCGTAAGTAACATCAGGTTTTTGATTGAACGGTGAATATAATATAAATCCGTAGTACAGGCGTGCATGGCCTTATCCATACTGCCATGCACGCCGACAACGATACAAAGGTTAAAACTTAGTGCGCAGTCTTGTTGCGCAGATGAAATTTTATTACAAATATTTTGAGTAGTTAATTAGCTTGATACGAATGTTTGCGATAAAAGCCTTTGAATGATTAGCCTTACTCCCAACTTCTCTAATCTCGCCTTTTATTTATCTCGCTTAATCTCAACACCTTTTTGCTCTCATCTGTTATACCTTTTGGTATGAAAGTATTATTAGCAGGAGCCAACGGATACATAGGAACGAGATTGATACCGATGCTGCTCGAAAATGGGCACACCGTGGTATGTTTAGTACGCGATAAGCGCCGTTTTCATGAAAGCAGCGACTTTAGCGAACGTGTAACGGTGGTGACGGGCGATTTGTTGCAGCCCGAACAGATGCAGGAAATTCCCGAGGATATTGATGCGGCCTACTATCTGGTGCATTCAATGGCGCAATCAAAAGATTTTGCCAATTTGGAAGAAACCTCGGCGCGTAACTTTGTGCAGGCACTGCAAAATACGGAATGCAAGCAAATTATTTACCTGAGCGGTATTAGTAATGATGGGCACCTGTCTGAGCATCTTACCTCGCGCCGGCGGGTGGAGGATGTTTTGCAGGAAGGCAAGGCGGCGCTCACGGTGTTGCGGGCAGCTATCATCATCGGCTCGGGTAGCGCATCTTTCGAAATCATCCGCGATTTAACCGAAAAGCTGCCGGTGATGACAGTACCGCGCTGGGTGCATACCCGCAGTCAGCCAATAGGTATCAGAGACGTACTTTTTTATCTCGAGGCTGTTTTGCTGAATCAGGACACTTATAATCAGGCTTTTGATATAGGCGGGCCGGATATACTTTCATTTAAGCAAATGATGCTGGGCTACGCCAAAGTGCGCAAGCTGAAACGATACATTATTACCATACCTTTTTTGTCGCCCAAAATATCTTCGTACTGGTTGTACTTCGTTACTTCTACCAACTATTCGCTGGCGCAAAGCCTGGTAGATAGCATGAAGAATGAAACTATTTGCCGGGAACATAAAATTCAAGAACTCATTCCGCATGAATGCCTGACTTATGAAGAATCGCTGAAACTGGCGTTTGAGAAGATTGACCAGAACTCGATAATATCCAGCTGGAAAGACGCGCTGAACTATGGCTATCTGCCGTCAAAATTTATGGACCAGATTAAGGTACCGCAAAATGGTACCAGCGAGTATAAAGTTAAAATGCCTATCAGCGCCGATGCCGAACGGGTGTTTAACAATATCTGGTCTATAGGCGGTAAACGCGGCTGGTATTACTGGGACTGGATTTGGCGGCTACGTGGCTTTATAGATAAACTTTTTGGTGGCGTTGGCTTGCGCCGCGGACGTACCAGTTCTGACCGCATAGCAGCAGGAGATGCCATCGACTTTTGGCGGGTGCTGCTGGCCGACAAGGTAAACAAACGCCTGCTGCTTTATGCCGAAATGAAACTGCCGGGAGAGGCTTGGCTCGAATTTAAGATTGTGGAGCGCGGCAAGCAAAAGTTTTTAAGTCAGATAGCCACCTTTAGGCCTAACGGTTTGCTTGGGCGCCTGTATTGGGCTGCCATGTACCCCTTTCATATTTTTATATTTAAAGGTATGGCCAACCGTATCATCAACTTTAAAAGCAACCAATAGCCCTTACGGCGTTTTCGCAATTTTGTTGATATAGGCAACAGCAGCATCAATGGCGGGTTTAGCCTGCGGATGCGCTGCTGCCCACAAACCGCCTAAATGGTCTTGATTCGAGATGTCCAGCAAAGTTACTTTTACTTTGGTTACTCTTAACTTTTCGGCAAGCTTCACGCCATGCGGTTTCAATTCGTCTTTGCAGCACACTACCACTAATGTGGGTGGGAACGACGAAGCGTTTTTAGCTAATATGGGCGAAGCCAGCGGGTTATTGGGGTCGGCGCCGTTCAGGTACCATTGGGTTACCAGTCCGTACATGCCCTGCCCCGGGTTGCGCAGGTCTGTCGCCGGATTGATAAGCACCAAAGCCTTTGGCTGTAAAGCTTTGTTATTTTGCTGAGCTAATTTTACCTGCAAGGCCGCAGCAAATAACCCACCACCGCTGTCGCCTAACATAAACATGTCTGACCGGCTACCTCCAACTTTGGAAGCATGCGACCTGAGCCATTGCCAAACATAAAAACTATCGTTAATACCTGCCGGAAACGGATGCTCAGGTGGTTTGAAGTAATCTACCGCTACAACCAGGCTTTGGGTACGGTTAGCCAGCACCCTCGAAATATTGTCATGCGTTTTCAAATCGCCGGCCACCAGCGCACCGCCATGGATGTTATAAATAACAGGAAGATTTTGTTTAGCGCTGCCGTAATACAAGCGGATGTGTACGGAGTCAGTCCCCGTCCATAAGGTTCGGTTTATAACCTTTACCACCTTTTCGGGCGGAATTTTAAACGACACAATTTCGCCGGCAATACCGGCACGGGTATCTTGAGCCGTTGGTGTACCTTGCTGGGCAAAGGCATTCGAAATGGCGATGGCGAATATTAACGTGATTAAGGCTTTGTGCATAACGAGGCTAGTATCAAAAGTTATCTAAAATAAAATATCGTAAGAATTTATCCAACAGCACGTTACATCTAATTATTCTTAACCACTTCTAATTGCAGCCAATAATATTCATCTCTTCACGCCCTTCCAACACCTTATTAACCATATATCCAAGCAAATTAAACCACCGGTGGCAATGGTTCAACACCCAGGCATCCGAGCTGGATATCAGGCGGTTTTCGGCAACTAAATATTTATCAGGGGCGTTGTCTAAGTCGATATGCCAAGCAAATTTATACTGGGTAGCTATTTCGTAGCAGAGTGTTTTAAGGCGGCCGCTGTTGGATATGGGTGCATCAAATATCCATACCACCTTTTTGACGCCGAGTTGCTGAAGTGCCTGGCCGATGGTCACTAAAACGTTGACCGTTTGGCGCACCCGCTTGTAAGACCCATGCACCGACGAAATATCGCGGTAGCAACCATCCAGCCCCCTGAAAACAAAACCGCCCGACAGTAGCGTTTCCATTACAATCAGCACATTAAATCCATCAAGGAAAATGGTTTTGCCTTGAATAAAATCAGCAGACACCTCCTTTTCGCGGCGGTTTTTGATATCCTGAGCCGAGCAAGCCATTCCCTGCAAAGCCCAAATTTGCCTCTGCCGCAACCGGTAACGGTTACCTACCAAAGCCAGCGTAGCCCTTGGCGGATAATCTTTGGCAAGCAGATAATGCATATCGTCCAACGCCGTCAGTAACTTTTCCTGTTCGCTTAAAGGCCCGAAAAGCACGTCATCCTCCGGGTCTTTGCCCCGGTTTCTGCGGGTGTCGGGTTGTTCATCAGTCATTACGCAAGATAAGCTTTGCCTTGATTTTTTAAACATTGCAGGACAGACCGATGACCGCTTTTAGTCAACTTCGCTTAATTTCGTACGGGTAGTGTACGGTTCCGAACAGTTATTTTAAGATTTCATTTTTTATTTATCTCATTTATAACTATTTACATGTTGGCATTGGGGTTGAACCTGAATCTTACACCTGACTCACCGCAACAATGATAAAAAACTACATCCTTACTGCTTTACGGTATTTCTACCGCAACAAGGTCACTACGCTCATCAACATGATTGGCTTATCTATCGGCATTAGTGCAGCGTTGGTTATTTTTATGATAGTGCATTATCAGCGTAGCTTTGACCGCTTTGAGCCAAACAGCGAACGTGTATACCGAATAGTAAGTGACGGAGAGCATTGGAAAGGCGCCGGTGGACCAGTACCGTTGGCCAACGCCATAAAAAATCAGGTAAGCGGCATTGAAATCGTAACACCCTTTTTTGAGTATTTTGATTGGAATACGAAAGTAATTATCCCGGAAGGCAGCAATAAGCCCGACAAAGTTTTCAGGAAACAAGAGCATATTGTTTTTGCCGACAGCGGGTACTTTAATATTGTCCCACATCGTTGGCTGGCCGGTAGCCCGAAACAGGCTTTGAATCTGCCCTATCAAATCGTCATTACAAAAAGCCGGGCCGAAATGTATTTTCCTGGCTTATCTATCGATAAAATAATTGGTAAAACTATCATCTTGAGCGATACCGTCCGGACTACGGTTAGCGGTATCGTAGCCGACCTGGAAAATAGCAGCGATTTTAAACGCCAAAGTTTCATCTCGGCAATCACCGTTTTCCAAACCAGTATAAAAAGTAACTATCAGGTTGACCAGTGGGATAATATTAACTCATCAAACCAGGTATTGATCAAACTGAAGCCGCACGTTTCGGCCAACGCTGTCAACCGCCAAATCTTTAAGATTGCACGGTCTTATAATGCTTACTCCAAAACTATTCACAAGCTGCAATCCTTATCGGATGTTCACTTTAATCCTGAATATGACGGCACCATTAACCCACAGGTAATACCTAACTTAATTTTGCTGGCAATATTTTTACTCGCTTTAGGTGCCATTAATTTTATCAATTTATCTACCGCGCATGCTTCAGAACGGGCCAAAGAGATTGGTATCCGTAAAACATTAGGCAGCGGCAAAAGCCAGTTAGTTACGCAATTTCTAATCGAGGTATTTTTGTTGACATTCGTAACTGCCTTACTATCAACCGCCCTCATACCCGTTTTGCTTAAAGTGTTTGGTAGTTTTGTACCGCAGGAAATTAAAGCAGATTACTTACTGACCAACCCTGCCGTTTGGCTGTTTTTAATAGCGTTAGTTATTACTGTGAGTATATTGGCAGGGCTTTATCCGGCTTTTGTGCTGTCTGCCTTCCGACCGGTCGTAATACTAAAAAGCAGCAGTACCACAGCATCAGGCAGTATCTGGTTGCGCAAGAGCCTTATCGTATCTCAGTTCATCATTGCACAGGTGTTTGTAATTGGGGTATTGGTGGTAAATAAACAGCTTCGCTTTACGCAGGCACAAAACATGGGCTTTCGCAAAGACGCCATTATCAATTTCTATGTGCCTTTTGATTTAAGTGCTCCAAACAACAAAAAGTTCTTACTTAAGCAACAGTTAGCAGGCATACCCGAAGTGCAGGCAGTTAGCCTGGGCAATCAATCGCCCGCGTTTAGAGGCAGCATGACTACCGAACTCGCTTACCAGGAAAAAGGCAAAAATATTCAGTTGGAGGTGGCATCGCGTAATGGCGACAATGCTTACCTTAAGGTTTATAAAATCCCCTTTGTGGCAGGACGTAATCTGGCATTGTCGGACACTATTAAAGAATTATTAATAAACGAGACGCTCGCTAAGCAAATTGGCTTTAATCAACCGGCTGATGCAGTTGGCCACACCTTGCATTTTAATAACAGGCAAATCCCGATAGTGGGCGTCATGCGTGATTTTCATCAAGCCTCACTTCATACTGCGGTATCACCGTTAATTTATTTTTCAGCTCCAAAACAAGGTTATGTTATGCATGTAGCCTTACAGCAAAACCCGGAAACGTGGAACAAAGTTATCAAGAAGATGGAAGCAGCCTGGAAAAAAATCTACCCAGGTATAGATTTTGATTACACCTTTTTAGACAAAACGGTGGAGCAATTTTACAAAAAAGACCGTGAGCTATCCGTGCTGCTTACCTGGTCGGCCGGCGTGGCTATTTTAATTAGCTGCCTGGGCATGCTGGGGCTGGTTATTTTTATGACCAATAAGCGGGTTAAAGAAATCGGTGTACGTAAAGTGTTGGGCGCTTCTGTTGCGCAGATAGTTACTTTACTGGCTGCAGAATTTGCAAAGTTGCTGGTAATAGCCTTCGTTATTGCTCTGCCTATTGCCTGGTGGCAAACCCACCAATGGCTGCAAAATTTTGCCTACCATACGGCATTAAGCTGGTGGGTGTTTCTATTGGGCGGCATAGTAATGATTACCGTAGCGCTAATTATAGTCGGCATCCGGGTAGGAAAGGCTGCTATGGTTAACCCGGTGCGAAGCTTACGCTCGGAGTAACGGCTTCGTATCAGACAGATTTTATCTAACAACGGCGCATTACTGGTAATATCAGCAGTGCGCCGTTGTTAGTTTCTGGAGAAATTAAATTTCCGGGCGTAGGCAACCGGTAGCAAAAACGTGGCGTAATGACTATGAAAACAAACTAAGTCTTACAAAATATTTTTACGATGAACCTGTTTAAACAAACCTGCCGAATGATGGCTTTGGCCGCCATTATGATGTTCTGCTTTGCCTCCTGTAAAAAAGATAAATCTACAGACAATACCACGCCAGGGCCGGTTACCGGTGTGATGCTAACCAGCAACGCAAGTTTTGGCAATATCATGACCGACAATAACGGCCGCGCATTGTATTTTTTTGCTATTGACGCCAACGGCACCTCTGGTTGTGCCGACGGTTGCGCAGTAGTATGGCCTGCATTTTACAAAGAAAACCCGTCTATAGGTACCGGCTTAACTGCGACCGATTTTGGTGTAATTACCCGTGCCGATGGCAGCAAGCAAACTACCTACAAGGGATGGCCGCTTTACTATTACCAAAACGATGCTGCAACCGGCGACGTTAAAGGTGACAAAGTAAACAACACCTGGTTTGTAGCTAAAGCCGATTATACCGTAATGCTGGCTAACACCCAACTGGTTGGGCACAACGGCACCCAGTATAACAGCCAGATGCAGCCCGGACAAGGCATTACCCAATTGATGACGGATGCCGGTGGCCGCACACTGTATGCGTTTGCGCCCGATAAGTTCAACAAAAACACTTTTACAAAATCCGACTTTAGCAACAACGGCGTTTGGCCTATTTACGAAATGTCAGCAGTACAAAGCATTCCGTCAATACTGGATAAAACACAATTCAGCGTAATTGATGTGTACGGCAAAAAGCAGCTAACCTACAAAGGCTGGCCGTTGTATTACTTTGGCAATGATTTGATGGTTCGCGGTAACACCAAAGGCGTGAGCTTTCCGCAGCCCGGCGTTTGGCCGGTGGTTAACAACTTGACAGGCACGGCCCCGGTACAATAAATATTTACTATTGATTTTTCCTCGAGGGTGCGAAGTGTAATTGCTTTGCACCCTTTGTTTTTTCACTACACCGTCAATTTTTGCAATTAATAAAAACACTAAGCAGGCTCACCATCGCCCAGCAACAGGTTGATAAACTTGTTGAGTGTTAACCCCTGCACCACGATGGAGAACACGACAATAACGAAACCCGCTGTCAAAATAAGCGTCTTGTAAGGCGAATCGGGCAATGAAAGTGCCAGGGCAACCGAAATGCCACCGCGTAGGCCTCCCCAGGTTAAAATAGCAACGCTGCTGTATTTGAGCGATAAAGTCCGGCGTAAAAAAACAATCGGCAGTACTATACTTAGCATGCGGGCTACCAACAAAATGATGATAGCCGCTGCCCCAATAAGCAGATAATCTGGCCGCACCACGATAGATACCAGCTGCAAGCCTATCAGCACAAATAAAATCGTATTCAGTAGTTCATCAGCCAATGACCACACTCGTTCCAGGTCTTCGCCACCGGCAATAGTTTCATGTCTTTTAAACGAATGGCTGCCAATAATTAAACCAGCTGCTACAACGGCAAGCGGGGCCGACACGTGGGTAATACCGGCAATGGCGGCAATACCCAATACCAACGTAATGGTAAGCATCACTTTGGTTTGAAAATCGCTGATTGACCTCATCATCCGGTAGGTAATTAAGCCCAGCAATCCGCCTAATAGCAATCCGCCAAACACTTCCTGGGCAAACAACCTGACTGCCTCCATCAACGAAAAGTTTTTTTCGGGGATGCTGGCCACTTCCGAAAAACTGACGAATAAAACGATACCGATACCATCATTAAATAATGACTCGCCCGATATAATGGTCTTGAGCCGGTCGGGCATTCTTGACTTGGTCATGAGCGCAGCCACGGCTACTGCATCGGTAGGCGAAATTAAGGCGCCAAATACGAGGCAGTAAATAAAAGGAACATTCAACTTGAAAAGTAGCAACAACTCAAATAACAGTCCTGCAAATATCAAGGTGGACAGGATAACGCCGACCGTGCTAATCATCAAAACACCCCTCAGGTTTTCACGCAGTTTGTTCACGTCAAAATGCAGTGCACTGGCAAAGAGCAAAAAGCCGAGCATCACATCTAACAGCGTTTTAGAAAAATCGACAGAATCGGTAAGATTAAAAATTAGTCGGCTAAAACCCGGAACCAGCGACCCGGACGCCACGGTAATGATGGCAGCGCCAATGGCCAGCACCATCACCCCTATTACGCCCGGCAGTCTGATAAATCGGGCATTAACGTAACTAAATATAGTGCTGATAAAAAATAGCGTAGTAATAATCAGGATAATATTCATACAAAACTCGGAGATGCTGCCGGCTGGTGGCAGGTAAACTTACAAAACGTTTATACAAGTACTGATAGTGCTTTTTTGTTTAAGGTGCTGGATGAAAAGGATGCCGTTATTAGCTACAGCATGAACCACTTTAATCACAACTCGTTATTATGCCCGATTATAATTCTTTTATATCGAACCTTAATTTTTATAATTTAAGTAAGAAAAGCATTTATTTAATTCAGATAATTTAATCAGAATTCAACTTATTACTCCCCAAAAGGGTATGCCTTTAATGGTGCTTTAATGTACATTAGAAAGCAATTAAAAGACAGTTAGAAACCTTTAATACATTTTAAGGATGGCTGCGGGCACTATAGTTTTGCTCTCACTATGAAAATCTTACTGATTGATGATGAGCCCAAAGTAGCCGCCGCCATTAGCCGCGACCTACGCGAACAGCTACATTCGGTTGCGGTAGCCAACGATGGCAGTAAAGGTTACCGCATGGTACGCGGCGACCACTACGACCTGATTATACTGGACATTAACGTGTTGAATACTGCTATCTTGGAAGCCTGTAGAAAAATACGGGAGCTGGACCAGCGCCTGCCCATCGTGATGATGACATCGCCGGGCGGAGACTATGGCAAGGAAGATGCCTTGAAGTGCGGTGCCGACGAATTTTTGACTAAACCCGTTAAGTTTACTGAGCTTATGGACCGAGTAAACACGATGATGCACCGCGAACATAAAGAACAGGCCGCGCCCGAAAAAACGGTGTACCGCCTGGATGACCTTGAACTGGATACCGACCGCAAGGTGGTAACACGCCATGGCCGGTACATCCACCTATCGGCAAGAGAGTTTTTACTGCTTGAGTTGCTGATGAAAAACCAGGACCGCGTTCTGTCCCGAGCTTTTATTGCCGAAACCGTTTGGGGCACCTCGTTAAAACCCAAAAGCAACGTAGTTGACGTATACATCAATTACCTGCGTACCAAAATTGACAAAGGCCATTCTAAACATCTGATACACACCGTCACGGGAATGGGTTATATCTTTAAAAAAGAAACCCGATATAAGCTAAACTCTGCTCATAAGTAAGGCTAAAATACAAAGCTTTATTTGCTAAAACCTTTTAATGCTGATGCCCTGAATTGCGCTTTTTAGCGCGGCCTGGCTGGCTATTGTTCTAATTATTTAAAAAATGAGCCTTAAACAACTCTGCCTCACTGCCTTAATTGTATTGCAGGCGGCATTATTTCAACAGGCCAGCGCGCAAACCAGCGCTCCGGCCGACACCCTCAAGCTAACCCTGCCACAAGCCGAGCAGCAATTTATTGCCGGTAACCTGCAGGTGCTTGCTCAGCGCTACAACATTGATATTGCCCAGGCCCAGGTTATCACAGCGCGGCTGTTCAATAACCCTAACTTTCAGTTTTCTAATGGGTTATATGCAACCGGTGTGAGCAACGCTGCAAGTGAGCAAACCTTAGGCGTTACCCAGTTAATTACCACAGCTGGCAAACGCAATAAAAACATCCAACTGGCTAAATTAAATGTGCAGCAAAACCAGTATCAGTTTTTTGATTTACTACGCACCTTACGCTACTCGCTGCGCAGCGACTTTTTCGACATCTACTATCAGCAGCAATCAGCAAAAGTGTATACGCAGGCCATACAGTCGCTGAGCAATACACTTGGCGCTTTTAAAGAGCAGTATGCCAAAGGCAACATTGCCGAAAAAGAAGTATTGCGCATACAAAGCGAGCTTTACAGTTTGCAAAATGAGTATAACAACCTGCAAACTACGGTAGACACCTTGCAGCGTGAGTTTAAATTGTT
>CAXYKR010000311.1:0-13136 GCA_964277815.1 uncultured Mucilaginibacter sp.
CCGCCGCTTGATGGCCGCTTAATCCCGCAGTTTTTCTCCAACGGGCAGGCCGTGCCTTTTGTAGCTCACCCTAACAACGTGCGCGATTATTTTCGTACAGGCGTTACGCTCAACAATGGCGTTGCACTGGCTGGTAGCAGCGATAAATTTGATTACCGGTTGTCGTACAACAACCTGCATCAAACCGGTGTGGTGCCTAATACCTCGCTGGGCCGCAACTCGTTTGCATTTAACAGCACGTTCAGGCCAACATCTAAGTTAACCATTACCACCATTGCCAACTATTTAAAAGATGATGCCGGTAACCTGCCGGGCGCTTATGGTCGCCGTGCTACCAGCACCATGCTGCAGTTTACGTGGTTTGGTCGCCAGGTAGATATTAACCAGCTTAAAAACTACCGCGACGCTAACGGCAATACCTTTAACTGGAACAACAGCTACTATTCTAACCCATACTTTGTAGCTTACGAAAACACGGTTAGTCAAAACAAAAACCGCTTAATTGGTAGCATCGAGCTGAATTATAAAATTATAGATGGCTTATCGGCCAACTTCCGTACGGGTACGGATTATTATAACGATAAACGCCGGATTAAAGTGGCCTACGGTACCAACGGTACGCCCTTTGGCTCGTACGAAGAGGACGTTTACAACGTAACCGAAACCAATACCGAGGGCCGTTTGCAGTACACCAAAAAGCTGAATAGTGATTTCTCATTGGATGTATTTGGCGGTGGTAACATCAACACCATTTTAAACGAGCAAAACGACCAGGTGGCGCCCAAACTGGCCGTGGCCGGCTTGTACACCCTTAGTAACTCGCGCGACCCGCTGGTATCATCCAACTATTATGGCAAGCTTAAAACCTACAGCTTGTTTGGCTCGGGTCAACTCGGGTTCCGTAATTACGCGTTCCTGAACGTTACCGGCCGTAACGACTGGTCGTCAACCTTACCGGCCGAAAACCTGTCGTATTTTTATCCATCGGTGAATGGTAGTTTTGTACTGTCGGAAGCGTTGGGCATTAAAAGCAGCGTGCTAAGCTACGCCAAATTAAGAGGCGGATGGTCTAAAGTAGGTAAAGCCACTACGCCATATCAGCTCATCAATACCTATAATTTTATAGCACCGTTTGGCAGCAACCCGCAGCAAACCGCGGCCAGCATCAGCTTAAACTCCGCGTTGAAGCCTGAAACCACTACCTCGAGCGAGGCAGGTTTTGAGTTGGGTTTACTAAACAACCGGGTGCATTTGGATGTAAGTTATTACAACACCAATAGTATCAACCAGATATTGAACGTTGATGTAAGCTCAACCACCGGCTACACTCAAAAACTCATCAATGGTGGTAAAATCAACAACAAGGGTTTAGAAGTGCAATTGGGCATCACCCCGATAAAAACTAAAGATTTCAGTTGGGACATCACCACCAACTACTCATTTAACCGCAGCAAGGTAGTATCGCTGGATGCCGAAGGCCGTTTGCAAAGCTATATTTTGGGTACTAACCGCACCGTGCAGGTGCTGGCAGCCGTTGGGCAGCCTTATGGTACCCTGTTTGGCAACGCCTACCTACGTAATGCACAAGGGCAAATTATTGTAAATGCCGATGGTACACCGGCCATTAACCCTACTAAGCAGTACTTGGGTAAATACACCCCAAAATGGTTGGGTAGCATCAACAACAGCTTTTACTACAAAGGCATTAACCTGAGCTTTTTGGTGGATGCCCGTATTGGCGGTTCTATTTACTCCAACACCAACCGTACCGGTACCTATACCGGTGTATTGGCCAGCACCTTACCGGGCCGCGGCACGGCTAACGGTGGTTTAAGCTACTACTATCCGGGCAACAATACCTCGGCTAATGCCGTGCAGGTTACCGGTGGCAGCGCACCCAATGGCGAAACCATTTATACCGACGGGATGATTTTTAACGGCGTGAAAGCCGACGGTACACCGAATACTAAAATACTTTCTGCGCAGTCTTATTACAAAGGTTTCACCAACGTAGACGAGGCCTTTGTGTACGATGCCTCTTACGTAAAACTGCGCGAAGTAAAACTGGGCTACACGCTGCCATCTAAATGGATTAGGGC
This sequence comes from uncultured Mucilaginibacter sp., assembly GCA_964277815.1. Lineage (GTDB taxonomy): Bacteria > Bacteroidota > Bacteroidia > Sphingobacteriales > Sphingobacteriaceae > Mucilaginibacter. The sequence continues at coordinate 2,100 of CAXYKR010000311.1, forward strand.
AGTAGGCTTTCAGGGAGCAACGGTATCGATAGTAGGACGTAACCTTTGGATTATCCACAAAAACGTGCCTAACATCGACCCGGAAATTGCCTTCAATACCGGCAACGGACAGGGCTTGGAAGATTTAGGCTTGCCTACCGTGCGCAACATTGGCTTTAACATTAACCTCAGATTTTAATTAAATGAAAAAAAGATATATCAACCTGGTTTTGGCTGCCGCGTTAGCGTTTTCGGCAACGTCATGCAAAAAAGAACTTACCGGCATTAATCAAAACCCTAATGCCTCGCAAAATGCCCAGCCCGATTACCTGTTAACTGGGGCAACTAAAGCGATGGCAGATACCTACTGGGGCACCAGCAATAATATGGACGCCGCCCTGCTGTTTGTGCAGCACTGGGCTAAAATACAGTACACCGATCCCGACCGTTACATTTACGCCAACACCGCGTTTGCTGATTTATGGAACACCGGCTACTCCAAGGGTGTAGTTAACTATAACCAGATTATTAAACTGGCTGATGCGCAAAGCAACCCCAATTACAAGGGGGTGGCGCTGGTACTGCGCTCATGGGTGTTTACGCTGCTTACCGATAATTTTGGGGATGTCCCTTATCAGCAGGCCTCCAGCATCGACCAATATCTTACACCGGCTTATGACGCCCAGCAAAGCGTGTATAATGCTATACTGGATGATTTAAAAGCGGCTCAGGCATCATTGAGTACATCAGGCAAAGCCATTGGCGGCGATATTATCTACAACAACAATATTGGCTTGTGGAAGAAATTTGCCAACTCGCTACGCCTGCGGGTGGCCCTGCGCATTGCCGACCGCGACGCGGCCAAGGCCCGGCAGGTACTGGCCGACATACAGGCCGAAGGCAGCGGCTACATCAGCGCCAACAGTGAGATTGCGCAGTTGGTTTACCAGAACTCGCCTAACCAAAACCCCATCAGCAATTTGTTTGATACCCGCGACGACTACCGTATCAGCAAAAGCATTGTTGACCGCTTGTTTGCTCTTAACGACCCGCGTTTGCCCATCTATGCTGCCCCAACGCAGGATGCTACAGCGCAAACCTATGTGGGCATCCCCAACGGTTTACTGGTAGGCGATGCCAGTAATTTAGGTTTTACCAAAACCTCGAAACCGGGCACTTACTTCAGGGCACCTAACGCTCCTGCGGTAATTATGAGCTATGCCGAGGTATTATTTGACCGGGCGGAGGCAGCTGCCAGAGGCTTTACCAGCGAGTCGGCCTCCGATTTGTATACCCAGGCCGTACAAGCCTCGTTAGCACAATACGGCATTACGGGTACCGCGGCTACCAATTACGCCAATTCGGCTGCGGTGCGGTATGATGCGTCTAACTATAAAAAATCAATAGGGGAGCAAAAATGGATTGCCCTGTTTGGCCAGGGACTGGAAGCTTTTGCCGAATGGCGCCGCTTAGACTACCCGCAACTGCAACCCGCCGTTGCCGGTTCGCTCAATGGCAAAATGCCGCAGCGCTTCATCTATCCCGGCACCGAGCAATCGCTCAACGGCGCCAATTATAAAGCCGCCGTTAGTCGCCAGGGAGCCGATTTGCTGACGACGAAGTTGTGGTTTGATGTAAATTAAAGGTTTAAGTGCTTCTAATTATTTATAACTCACAATAACAACAATGCCTTACGACTTTAAAATCATAAGGCTTTGTTATTTAAAGGTTTTGCGTTTATTAATGAAAGTTACACGTTATAATGAATTAGTGAGCGGCTTTATATCGAAACTACCCAATCCACAGCGAAGCCAATACAAACAGCAACGTAACCGTCATCACCACCGCGCCGGTTTTTAAAAATTGCCAGGCGGTTACTTCCTGACCCTCGCGGCGCAGGGCAACCAGCCATAAAATGGTGGCCAGCGAGCCGGTCATGGATAGGTTAGGGCCTAAGTCGATGCCAATGAGGGTGGCGCTTTTGACAATCTCGGGCACGTTACCGCCTTGCACCACGTTGCCGGCGATGAGTCCGGCGGGCAGGTTGTTCATCAGATTACAGGCAAAAGCGGTGATGATGCCGCTGCCCCAGGCGGTAGCCGTTGGGTCTTGTGCAGCATGATGCTGTAACAGTTGCGCAAGTTTTTGGGTGATGCCAGTATGGTTCAGCGCTTCTACAATCACAAACAAGCCTGCCACTAAGGGCAGCACTGCCCACGATACACCCTTAATCACAATCATCGGGTTTTTACGAGCCCTAATGATAACGATGATAGAAGTCAAAATACCGGTAATCGCCGTAGGCAAACCTAACTCAATATCCAAAGCCGACGAAATCAGCAACACAATAGCCGTAACTCCAATACCAATGAGCGCCGTTTTACCACCGGCCGAAAGTTCTGGCAGGTCAACATCGGTAGCCACGCTGCCTTCAATATCCTTACGCTGGGTTGCAAATAAAATGAGGTAAGTCATCACGATAGACACTACCGAAGGGATGAGATAATGCGACATCCACATCAACAGGGTAGGCATGTGTTTGCCATAAATTACCAAATTGGCCGGGTTGGAGATAGGCAGCACAAACGAGGCCGCATTGGCAATAAAAGCACAGATAAACAGGTAGGGTAAAGGCTTTTCTACCTTAGCAGCCTTAACCGCGGCCGCTACCGCAGGGGTGAGTACTACGGCGGTGGCATCGTTAGACAAAAAGGTGGTAACCACCACGCCCACCATATAAATTAAAAAGAATAGCCGCTTGGGCGAACCCTTGGCCATGCGGGTGGCATGGGCAGCCAGCCAGTCAAAAAGCTTTTCTTCGCGGGCGGTTTCGGCCAGCAGCATCATTCCGATTAAAAACAGGTAAACGTCCAGGCCTTTGCCTATACCGGCGACAGCATCGCGCGGGGCAATCAGTCCAAATAGTAACAAAAATACGGCGCCCGCCAGCGCCCAGTATACTTCTGCAATTTTAAAAGGGCGCACAATTACGCCGGCAATGGCCAAAAAAGAAATCAGCCATATGTAAATATTCGTCATTTTATTATTTTAAATTAAGAGGGTTTGCCGTTACGGTTAGGGCCAAGCTGCGTTCCAAATATGCCGTTTTCCGGCCAGGCGCCAATCGTGTCAGCATCGCTGCCATCCGCCTTACGCACCGGCTGATAACCTGCCGGTGGTTGTAAAGTAATGGTATGCACCGCAGGCCTTCCGCTTGCATCAGTAGCTTTTACGGTCAACATCGCCGCGTTGGTTAAATCCACATCGGCCGACCATGTTTTGCCGTCGCCGCTTAAAGTCATGGTTTGCCAGTGCATGCCATCGGCGCTGCAAGCTACTTCTTGTACTGCCCGATGCCCAAATACTACGGCATGTACTGCAGTCATGCCGTTTGGCGCGGGTGCTCTATCCGTTTTTAGGCGGTAATCTGTTGGTGAGGTAACCATCACCAGCGGAAAGGCATCATGCAAGGATTTAAAGCGCCAGCTCACTACGCCGTTATCTACCGAAACCAAGGTATAACCTACAGGGCCTTCCTCAATCTGCCCCGTTGAACGTGTGGCTGCAAAAATAGTTTGCCCGTTGTTGGCCAGTTCGTTATAATGGGTGTGCCCCATGTCTACCAACACAACTTTGTAGTCGGCAATGAGCTGGTTAAGCATCTGCGTTTCGCTGTCGCCGGTCAAATCGTCGGGGTAGGTGTGCGTAAAAATCACGGCCTTTTGGTTGTTGCTTTGCGCCGACTGTAACTCCTGGCGCAGCCAATCCATTTGCGCCTGTTCCATTTTAAAATCTGGTCCGCCGGTGCCCGGGCCACAAATGTCTAAAAACAAGCATCTAACGCTGTTTACCTCTATGGCTTTGGGGAGTTTTTCGGTGTATAAATACCGGTAAAAATTATCCAGACTGCCTTGCTCCATGTCGTGGTCTCCGGTAATGATGTGTACCGGGACGCTCAGCATTTTAAGTGCGGTAGCTACCAGTTTGTACTGCTGCGGCCGGCCATTATCGGCATTGTCGCCGGGCAGGTACACAAAATCGAGCTTGCCGGCGCATTCAGTCTCCAGCTGAGCAATGATGGATAGCAGGTCAATATAGTTTTGCTCTTTAGCGTTGGTAATGTGCAAATCGCCAAGGTGAGCATAAATTAAAGGGGTATTGCTCATGGCAGATTACGCTAAGTTTAGATTCATACCAGCTTCGGGCTTTCTATCATCGGCGCACGAAACGGTTTCGGGCATGGCCAGCCAAAATACCAGGAACGCTACCAGCGCCAGGGCCGACAGCACGTAAAACCCAAAATCGTAACCGCTGGCTTTAACAATATACCCACTGATGACGTTACTTAACGAGGCACCTAAACCGACGGCCGCAGCCAAAATGCCTTGTGCAAAATTATCCTTACCCGAGCCGCAAAATAAATCGGACACTACCAGGATAGATACCACGCTAAAAATGCCACCGGCAACACCATCTAAAATCTGGATGCTCACCAGGTAGGCAGGGCTATGGCCCAGCGTGTACAGCACCCCACGGATAGGCAATATAATAAAGGCAATCATCAGCAGTTTTTTGCGCCCTTTAGCTGCCCATTTGCCGCTCCAAAACGCCATCGGTACCATTACCAGTTGCGCCAGTACAATACAGGCCGACATATATAAAGAAGCGTTAGAAGCACGGGTTTGCCCCAGTTCCTGCCCAACCAAAGGCAGCATGGCGGCATTAGCAAAGTGGAACAGCACGGCCGAGAACAGCAAAACCAGGAAGCCTTTGTTTTTGAGCATGTCTAAAAACGAGGTTTCTTTTTTGGCTTGCTTGTTTTTTTCGTCATCTGCAGAACTGGCGGCCTGGTGGTCGATATCTTCTTCGCGGATAGATAAAGAGAAGATAACGCTCATGATACAAAAAACAGCCAGGCCGTAAAATATGCCCGCGTTGTGGGTGAATTTGCCCAACAAACCAATGAGCACGGCTGAGGCTACGTTGCCCGCATGGTTAAATGTTTGGTTTTTGCTGATGGTATTGTCAAACTCGTTGCGGCCGGCAATGCCCATGGCCAGCGCAATCAGTACCGGTCCGAAAAACGCTGCTGATATACCGATGGCAATCTGGCAGGCAATCACCGCATAAAAATTTGGGAAAAACAGCATGCAAAACCCGGCCAGACCAATGGCTACCGACACCACAACCACGCCCAGCCTTTTCTTGGTGCTTACATCACATAACCAGCCCGCAGGCGATTGGGCAACTACCGTGGCAAAACTCATGGCGGCAATGGCGATGCCTATTTGCGAAGGGTTCCAGTGCAGATTGGAGGCCAGGTAAACGGCCAGGAAAGGCCCTAGTCCCGTGGCTACGTCGGCTGCCGAAAAGTTAAGCCAGTTAAGGTATGTCAGGCTGTGTTTTTTAGCTGTGGGGTTACTCATCGTCAAATAAATAAAATCAGTATCTCGCTCAATGGTAAAGACAACTAAACCTTATCTTAAATGTTTACCTGCTGTACCGATATGAAGAAAAATTAATTTCACTTTCATGCCGGCCTCATGGGGTGCCTCTAATTTTGAGGTATAAATTTTTAAACAACATGAAAGAGCAACTGAATAAAGTATGGATGACAGCCGTTTTAGTAACCGGCTTTTTTGTAGCAGAAGCACAGCAATTACCTCAGCCCCCAAAAGCACCGGCCGGTCCCGAAATGCTGGCCCGCGGTCCGCAGCCGCCACGCCCGCCTAAAGAGCCTAAAGCCCCCGCCGGTCCGGAGCAAGGCATGAGGCCCGAAGAGCCGGTTAAATTAACCACCTTGAAAGGTACGGTAGTAAACCCGGTAGCAAACGACCGCTTTGAATACAATGGCCTGTTGGTAAAAACCGCCAACGGCAATACCCAGGTACTGTTTCCGCCGCATTTGGGCGAGCAGATTTTAGCCAAGGCCAAGAGTGGTTCGGCTGTAACCATTACCGGTTTTGAGCGCAGCAACCCCGAAGGCAAACCTGAGTTTAGATTGGTAACCGTAAATGTAAATGGTACTTTGATTAGCGATACCCCGCCGGTGGCTCCGCAATTATCTGTAGCGCACGAGCAAAAAAGCATCACTGCTAAAATTAAGGAGCTGAACTACTCGCCGCAAAAAGAGGTAAACGGCTTTACCTTATCATCGGGCGAGCGGGTAAACCTGCCGCCGCACATGGCCAGCCAGTTGAGCAATCAGCTTAAAGCGGGCACCGAGGTAGTAGTGAACGGTTTTGCAGAACCAAAACGCCCGGGCGTGGTTTATAGCCAGAATGTAACCATGATTGCCGCCCAAACCATAAGCATCAACGGGCAGGCTTACCTGGTACGATAAACATATAAAAAGCACTGCACGGCCTTACAAGCAGTGCAGTGCTTTACAATTAGCCGCGATTAAATATATACATGAAGATACTGCTGATAGAAGATGAGGTAAAGCTGGCCGGTTTTGTACAAACCGCCCTGGCGCAGGCCGGTTACGTAACCGACCACGAAACCGATGGGGCCGCAGGCTTGCAAGCCGCCATGGTAAACAGCTACGACCTCATTTTACTGGACCTGATGCTGCCCAGCCAAAACGGTTTCGATATACTCAAAAACCTGCGTGCATTTGATAACCACGTACCGGTAATTATATTGAGCGCCCTTAACAGTACAGAGCAGGTAATTAAAGCCCTGGATGCCGGGGCTAACGATTATTTGAAGAAGCCTTTCGAGATGCAGGAACTGCTGGCCCGTGTTAGGGTATTACAGCGGCAAAAAACCGTAAAAAACCAGGCCAAGGTAAAAGTGAACGACCTGGAGATTGACGTGTACACCCGGCAGGTTAAGCGCGGCGACAAGCAGATTAGCCTCAGCAACCGCGAGTTTTTGCTGTTGGAGTACCTGATGCTAAACCCGGATACTGTACTCACTAAAACTCAGATACTGGATAAGGTATGGAATATGAGTTTTGACCCCGGCAGCAACGTGATTGAGGTGCACCTTTACCAGTTGAGGCGCAAAATTAATGAGGGGTTTGAGCATCAGCATATCCAAACTGTTATTAACCGGGGGTACACGCTTAAAACAGTGGCCGTGGCACCATGATAAACCGGCATTTTTATAAGGGCATACGGTTCAAAATAACGCTGGTTTTCAGCGTCGTTTTCTTGCTGATAAACATCGTCTTAAGCAGCTTTACCTACCGATACTTTAGAAATACCTATCTTAATAATTACAACAAATACCTGTTCAACCGGGCTAAAACCATATTAAGCCGGACCGAAATTAACCCGGATTTGATTGCCTTGCCCGACTCGGGCGAATCTATCCGCATTTTTTATCATAACAACGAGGGCAGGGCGGTTACCGTTTTCCAGTCGCCGGGGCCTATTGCCCAGGTGCAGGTGCCTTACCTGCATGGCGTAACCGATACGCTGGAGCAACACGGCGTTTACCTGGAGCGCGAAAATTACGATGGCCGGCCGGTAGAAATACTCCTGACCGTGCCTAACAAATATATAGTGGCCAGGCTCAGGCACTTATCGCTTATGTTGTTGTTAACTACGCTGGCCAGTGTGCTGGCAGGTTCGGTGGCCTCTTATTTTGCCTCCATGTGGTTGTTAAAACCCATCCGTAACCTGGCCCGGCAAGCGGCCGACATTAACACCAACCGGCTGGATAAGCGCCTGCGCATCAGGCCCACCCACGACGAGTTGCAACAACTGGCCGAAACCATTAACGACATGCTGGGCCGCATAGCTCATGAACAGGAAATTCAGAATAACTTTTTCGCCGCCGCCTCACACGAGTTGCGCACCCCGCTGGCCATTTTACAGGCCGAAACCGAACTTCGCCTCAATCAAACCAACGAGCCGGCCGAGCGGCAATTGTTTAATAGTCAGCTTACCGAAATAAAGCGACTGCAGCAGGTGGTTGAACAGTTTTTGCTCGTGAGCCAGTTAAAGCACAAAGGCCTGGTGCTCAACACCCACCCAACAGACCTGTCGGACCAGTTAATGACCGTATTCGCCCGCAACGCCCCCTTAGCGCAAACGCAACAAACGCAAACGGTATTAAACTTTAGTAGTGAGGTAAACAGCTTTGTGTTAGATGCCGATGCCGATAAGCTGGATGTAGTTTGGCAAAACCTGTTGCAAAACGCCATTAAACATTCGCCCAAAGGAGCAACGGTAAGTGTGGATGTGTTACCGGCCGAAAACGGATTAAGCGTGGTGTTTACCAACGAAACAGGCAGTCAGCAATTGCCAGTCGACCAACTGACCAACGCCTTTACCACCAATCGTTTGGTTACCTCTGGCTCGGGCCTGGGCTTGTGGTTGTGCCGGCAAATTGTAGAGGCGCACGGCGGGCGGTTAAATCTGTCGGTAACCGGGGGGAAGTTTGTAGCGGAGGTAGTTTTACCGGTTCATCAACCTTTAGGGTAACAATTAACCAAGCAACAAAAAATGTCGTTACCTGGTTAATTGTTTACTGGGTACAGCGAATGAAATATCTTAAAACTTAATTGGCGTCGACGTGGCAGTCCACTCAGGATTGACTTGCGAGGCAAGTCCCGCTGTTGTGTTTGTTGCAGTAAAAAGGTTGCCTGTCAACACTGTCTTCTGATTTTTTGCAAACGTAACATTCGGAACAGTTTTTTCGGCAATGAAGCCACCATTAACGTCATAAGCTCTGATGACCACGTCAGTGGCAGTAAAAGTGTTGCCAACATAAAGCATGAACGATTTGTTTGAGACACCAGCATCCGCTGTAGTCATATTAAAGTTTCTGGTGACAGACGTTGCTATACCGGGCTTACTACCGTTGTGTAATATAAATTGGTTCTCTATCTGAATAAATACGGATATTCTGCCTATATCTTTAGGCATTGCATCCGTAATGTTCACCTCTAAACCGCCCACCAATCTTTCTAAAGTCGCGGTTTCTGATATTGCCGAGTCGCTTACCACCAATGATATTTTTTTGCCAAACAAATCATTCCAATAGCTCGTCGATCTCATGGTGAGTCCACTATTTGAAATATCAGGCATGTAAACTTTAGAAGCTATAAGATATACTGTGTAAGTTCCCGGCGGGAGCTTGTCTGATACAGTTCCGAAATTGGCTGAACTGCTAGTCTGATTAATGGTATTCACCAAGTCTCCGTTAGCTTTATAAACTTGGTAAGTAAAATAGTCTGCATAGCTCTTTAAGTCAGCAGTAGTTGCCATTGTAGCCTTGTTTGCTGCAGCATTCATTGGTGCAACACTTTTGCTGAAGTCGGCTACCGAAAATTGAACATCGTACTTTTTTTGCTCAACACCAGTTGTGGGTAGTACTTCAGGCTTGTCGCCAGATTTTTGACAGCCTTGTAGCATTGCTCCTACGAGCAGGAAAGGTAATAGTCTCTTCATAGAGTTTAGATTGCTTTATATTATTAGGACAAAGATATAAGTAAAAATTAAGGGTTATCTTGAAATTGTCTTGAATGCTTTTCTTCACGGCGTTCTACGTTTTAAAACTCGTTTAGTTCTATAGTCTACAAGTAAAATATCATTACTTGATACATCATCTAACTCATTTGGTTAAACAAATGATGCTGCCGGCGGTACTCGCCGGGGGTGAGGCCGGTAATCCGTTTAAACAATTTTGAAAAATAGGGCAGATGCTCAAAGCCGGTTTGCTGGGCAATTTCGGCGTAGGGCAGGTTCATGGTGGTAATTAGATACTGCGCGCGCTCAATGCGTTTATCCTGTATGTATTTTATCGGCCGGGCGCCGGTGTATTCCAAAAAAACGCGCGAAAAATAGTCGGGGTGCTGGTTGGCCCGTTCGGCCAGATGGTTTACTGTTAAAGGCTGGTGCAGGTTAAGCTGTATATAGCTGATGGCATCCATAATTTTTGACGGAATGTTTTCCAACTGTCCCGTTTTAAACAGCGCCGGCGTTAAAAATCTCGATATCAGCTGCATCAGAATACCTTGTGTTTCCAGGTAAACGGGCAGGCTTTGGCGGTTGTTGAGCTCCTGGTACTCTTTGTAGTAAATGTCTTTTTCGTATATACGGGGGTTGTCCGAGCGGTTAAGTCCGCGGCCGGGGTTAATGGCCAGTAAACGTTTAAACTGGTCAATATCGGCAGGGCCGGCCTCCAGCTGCATTACCGTGCGGTTAGCATGAAACAGCGAAATCTTATCGGCCGAATCCTCGAAAAACTGAATGAAGTGCTGACTTAAAAATTCGGGCGTATGATAGCTGCAAAGTGTAAAACTGGGCACCAGGTACAAATAACCGGGCTTTAGGGTAAGCGTATGGTGCGCATCCGACAATACGCCGCTGCCGCCATCAATATAATACATACGGTAATACGGACTAATCACGTTGGTATAATTCCATTGCCAGTCCAGCTTTACCGAGTCGGCATTGAGTAAGGAGAAAGAATAAGTGAGCAGCCGTCGCTTCATGATTGTAATTATTAAAATGTCGGATTTGTATAAAACAAAGTCTAATATAGATAAAAGCTGAATGACGTCGGTCATTACTTTTGTATTTAAGTGTAAACTGCGGCGGTGATTGGTTCGGGCTGGTTGCCGTCGCGCTTACTTACTCAATAACCAATTACTGTTGGGTTGTTTTATAATAGCGTATCTTCCGACTTGTAAAAAACTAACCGAATACTTTAAGATAAACCTCTTTTTTAGATTGATATAGATGGAAAACGCTCAAGAAAAAGTTGTCCGGTTGCCGCATGTGGTGTTTGGCACCAGTCCGTTAGGCAACCTGTACGTGGCTCAAAGCGACGAGCAAAAGTGCCGTTTGGTGCAGGAGTGGATTGCCGAGTCGCCGCAGCCGGCCGTTTTTGATACGGCAGGCAAGTACGGTGCCGGGTTAGCCTTAGAGAGCCTGGGTAATTGCCTGCGCAGTTTGGGCGTAAAACCCGGCGGGGTGATGATCAGTAACAAATTGGGCTGGTACCGTATTCCGCTTAGCGGGCCCGAGCCTACCTTTGAGCCGGGCGTGTGGATAAATTTAACGCACGATGCCGAACAGCGCATCAGCTATCAGGGCA
>CAXYKR010000312.1:0-13950 GCA_964277815.1 uncultured Mucilaginibacter sp.
TGAAGTTGGTTAGCGGTACTAATAAATTGGGTATTAATTACGAAGATAAAAACAGCTTCGACGACTTAGCGGCTGATACTATCGTATTGCCTGTTAACAAATCAGTGCGTTTAAATATCATCGCTCAGGACGTTATCCATAGTGTTTATATGCCTAACTTCCGTGTGCAAATTAACGCCGTACCTGGTTTACCAACTTATTTCAAATTTACTCCTACCAAAACCACTGCGCAAATGCGTTCGGATTTGGATCAACCAGACTTTAACTACCACTTGTACTGCAACAAGATTTGCGGTGGAGGTCATTACAATATGCAAAAAATTGTATTGGTAGTTTCACAAGCTGAATATCAAAATTGGTTAGCTACTCAAAAGCCTTATTTGAGTGATCAGTTAAAAAAAGAATTAAAATTAGCTGAGAACCCGCTTTACAAGCAATCCCAATTACAAAACAGTTTAGCTTCAAATAATTAATCAAGATAGCGATTATGTCAACATTAGCAGTTCAGGATCACGGCGTAGGACAAGGACATCATGATCACGATCACGACCACGGGCACCATCATCACGAGACATTCCTGACGAAGTATATCTTCAGCATGGATCATAAGATGATTGCCAAGCAGTTTCTTATTACCGGTATCATTATGGCTGTTATTGCCATGATACTTTCTATACTTTTCCGTATCCAATTAGCTTACCCTGAAAAAGCATTTCCTTTTCTGGAAACTTTATTAGGTCGTTTTGCACCGGGCGGTCGGTTAGATACCAACTTCTATCTATCACTGGTAACGATACACGGTACCATCATGGTATTCTTTGTATTGACAGCGGGATTGAGCGGTACCTTCAGTAACTTATTAATTCCATACCAGTTAGGTGCACGCGATATGGCCTCTCCTTTTATGAACATGTTATCGTACTGGTTATTCTTTATCGCCAGCTGCGTAATGTTAGGTTCGTTCTTTACTGAGAAGGGCCCTGCCGGACCAGGCTGGACAATTTATCCACCACTTTCGGCTTTGCCTAAAGCAATGCCAGGTTCGGGTATGGGTATGACGTTATGGTTAATCAGTATGACGTTGTTCGTTGCCTCACAGTTATTGGGTGGTATCAACTACGTAAGTACCATATTAAACATGCGTACTAAAGGTATGGACCTTTGGAAAATGCCTTTAACTATTTGGGCATTTTTCTTAACCGCAATTTTAGGTGTATTAGCGTTCCCGGTATTAGTTGCAGGTGTGGTATTATTGATATTCGACCGTAGCTTCGGTACCAGCTTTTACTTATCAGATATCGTTATCCAAAACCAACAAACTACGTTTGAAGGTGGTAGCCCAATATTATTCCAGCACTTGTTCTGGTTCCTGGGTCACCCGGAGGTGTATATCGTAATTATGCCGGCTTTGGGTATCTCATCTGAGGTAATTGCTACAAACGCTCGTAAACCAATCTTCGGTTACCATGCAATGGTTTACTCGTTAATTGGTATTACCGTATTGTCATTCATCGTATGGGGCCACCACATGTTTGTTACCGGTATGAATCCGTTCCTGGGTGGTGTGTTTATGATTACCACATTGATTATTGCGGTGCCATCAGCAGTAAAAACGTTTAACTATTTAGCCACGTTATGGCGAGGTAATATCCGATTTACGCCTGCCATGTTGTTTGCTATCGGCTTAGTATCGTTCTTTATCTCTGGTGGTATTACTGGTATCTTCTTAGGTAACGCTGCGTTAGATATTAACTTACACGATACTTACTTTGTTGTTGCTCACTTCCACCTGGTAATGGGTTCAGCAGCTATCTTCGGTATGTTGGCTGGTGTTTACCACTGGTTCCCTAAGATGTTCGGTCGTATGATGGATACCAAATTAGGTTACCTGCACTTCTGGTTAACTTTCATAGGTGCTTACCTGGTATTCTTCCCAATGCACTTTATGGGCTTAGATGGCGTTCCTCGTCGTTACTACTCATTCACCGAGATTGAGTCTTTGAAACAGTGGGTGTCGGTTAACACCTTTATTACATGGGCAGCTATCTTGTCAGCGTTAGCGCAGGTAGCATTCTTATGGAACTTCTTCTACTCGATATTCTTTGGTGAGAAAGCTCCTCAAAACCCATGGGGTTCTACTACACTGGAGTGGACCACGCCGGTTGAGCATATCCATGGTAACTGGCCGGGCGAAATCCCAACTGTTTACCGTTGGCCATATGATTACAGCAAGCCAGGTCACGACACAGATTTTATTCCTCAAACGACGCCATTCTCTCAAACATTAGCATCTAACTTGCCGCACGATTTTGAGGATAACCCGGTAAGTTTGGAAGACCATAAACAGTGGGTAAATACCCAACGTTCAAGTGAAAAAGAGGTAAAATAAATTACCTTTTCGATCTGATAATTTAGGGTATCTGTACCGGAAAGCTTTCCAAAACAGATACCCTAATTTTTTATAACTTAAATGAGTGAAACAATCAAAAAAGCAAGATTTATACGGATCAACCTTATCACGATAATTTCGCTTTTTGTTTTAATTCTGGCTGGTGGTGTGGTACGTAGCTCGGGTTCGGGTATGGGATGCCCTGATTGGCCTAAGTGTTTCGGTCGATACATCCCGCCAACCGAAGCCAACGAGTTGCCATTAGATTACAAGCAAACTTATGTTGCCAAGCGTGAAAAGAAGAATCGACGCTTTGCTAAGACCCTTGATGCCTTTGGATATAATCAGTTAGCTGAACGTATCCGCAAGGATAAATCAATCCTAGTTCCTGAGGATTTCAATGCAGCCCGCACATGGACCGAATACATTAATCGTTTGGTTGGCGCATTATCAGGCGTGTTCCTGTTGCTTACGGCTGTATATTCATTCAGCTATCGTCAGAGCAATATCTGGATACCTGTATTGAGTGTTTTAAACTTGGTATTTGTTGTATTTCAGGCCTGGTTAGGTTCTATCGTAGTATCAACCAATCTGGTTGATTGGATTGTTACCGTGCACATGCTATTGGCTATTGTCATACTGGCTATAGCCATATACACTTATCATTTAGCCAGGGTATTGGATAAGCCCGAGCTCCCTGCTAAACCACTAATTAGGATATTGACTATTGCGGCGGTTATTTTAAGTGTGGTGCAGATTACACTTGGAACAGAGGTGAGGGAAAAGGTTGACGAAGTAGCCGACCGCTTCCAGGATGGCTATCGTAATCGCTGGGTTAGCAACGTCGGCGAGATATTCACTACACACCGCGACATGGCTTTGCTGGTAGTTGTTGTCAATGTGATGATCTACGCTTTACTGAGACGCAGCTTTAATCGCCATTCGTTACAGCAGCAGTTAATGAGCTTTGTGTTTTTGCTGATTATTGCTCAGGTAGGCGTAGGAGTTACATTGTCATACCAAGCCTTACCGCCCGTTGCGCAGGCGCTGCACATTGTTTTGGCTACTTTAATTTTTGGTGCTCAATTTTATTTATTGCTTAATTTGAAACGTTCAGAGAGATATACGGAGGTGCAGCGATGATTTGGAAGGATTTAATGAAGCTTGTTAAGTTCAGGCTTACATTTTTGGTGGTATTCTCTGCGTCCATTTCATTTTTAATAGGCAGCCAGGTTACCGATCACGCCAATATGGTTGCAGGGCACTCTGAAGCCTTCATCAATTGGATTAATTGGCTTAAGCTAATAGTAGGAGGCTTTTTGATAACTGGAGCTGCAAACGGATTCAACGAAATTATTGAACGTGATTTAGACCGCTTAATGACCCGCACCGCTGATCGTCCTTTGCCATCGGGCCGGATGACTAACGGACAGGCGCTGGTTTTAAGCCTATTGATGGCCATATCTGGTACCTACCTGTTAGGTAGCCTTAATTTACTCACTGGCTTCTTATCGGTGTTTGCAATAATTCTTTATGCATTTGCTTACACGCCAATGAAAAGGAAATCGCCAATATCAGTTTTCGTGGGTGGTATACCCGGCGCATTACCTCCACTAATTGGTTATGTTGCTGCGCATCCAAAAATTGATGAGGTTGCACTAATACTATTTGGCATTCAGTTCTTCTGGCAATTACCGCACTTTTGGGCAATAGCCTGGGTATTAGATGACGACTATAAACTGGCAGGTTTTAGGTTATTGCCAACGGGCAAACGAGATAAGGCAAGCGCTATCATTACGTTTGTATTTACCTTAATATTAATACCCGTTAGCTTGCTCCCCAAAATTTACGGATACGGTGGCTATGTAATCGGTGGTGTGTCGTTGCTTTGCGGACTGGTATTTTTATATCAGGCATTTAACCTGATGCGTACGTTAGAAATTAAAGCAGCAAAACAATTAATGTTTGGTTCCTTTCTATATCTGCCTATTGTTCAGTTAACGTTTTTGTTTGATTTTATAGTGAAGTAAGATGAAGGCTCAGTTACAGGATAAAGACAAATTAAATTTAGCGCCTAAGCGTTTTAATATGTGGATATTTATATTCACATCGTTCATGTTTTTTGCTGCTCTAACCAGCGGCTTTATTGTTTACATTGGCGGTAAGGGGCATGCGTTGAAAAGTGGCTTGCCACAGGCCTTTGTATACAGTACTGCCGTTATTGTTTTGAGCAGCCTTACCATGTACCTGGCATCCAAAGCAGCCAAAGGGCTGCAATTTGCTAAACAGCGTACGTTTTTATGGGCTACTTTTTTGCTTGGGGTGCTGTTTATGATTTTGCAGATTTACGCCTGGTACGTTTTGACTTTTAAAATGGGCGTATTCTTTGTAAACCCTAACGCATCGCAATCTTTTATATACGTTTTTTCTGCAATGCACCTGCTACACATTTTGGGCGGTTTGGTGTTGATATTAATAAGCCTGGTGAGTGCGTACCGGAAAACGCCACAGGTAATTAACTTGTTCCGGATGGAGATGGCTTCTATTTTTTGGCATTTTGTCGATATTATATGGATTTATCTCTATGTTTTTTTACTTTTGAACCAGAATTAATCATCCTCTACACAATAAGTACAAATGAGTACAACAGCGGTTACATCACCTATAGATGAAGTGAAAACAACGCCATGGGCTGGCGGACGGTCGCCGTTTTCGGTTGAATACGGCAAAATGATGATGTGGTTTTTCCTGTTATCAGATGCATTTACTTTTTCATCCTTACTAATTGCTTACGGTGCGTTGCGTTTCAGCTCTGACAGCTGGCCAGCTGCTGATCGTATATTCCAGTCGGTACCCGGCATGATAGAACATGGTGCTCCATTGGTGTTCGTAGGTATCATGACTTTCATCCTAATCATGAGCTCGGTAACCATGGTATTAGGCGTTGAGGCCGGTCACCGTGGTGCCCGTAAAGAAGTTGCCGGTTGGTTAATTGCTACTGTGATTGGTGGATTTATGTTCCTGGGTTGTCAGGCTTTAGAGTGGAATCACTTGTTCCATGAAGGCTTCAATTGGGGTAAAATTCCTCACGAGATTGGCGAGTTCTTCCCTGAAGGTGTTAAACCTTCGGCAGTATACACGCAGCAATTTGCAAATTTATTCTTTACGATTACCGGTTTCCACGGTTTCCACGTATTTAGTGGTGTAATCATCAACATTGTTATTTTAATCAACGTACTGGCCGGCACTTATGACCGTCGCGGCAGCTACCTGATGGTTGAAAAGGTTGGTTTGTACTGGCACTTTGTAGACCTTGTTTGGGTATTCGTGTTCACATTCTTCTATTTAGTTTAATTATCATTTAATCTGATTTTATCATGTCTTCAGAAACACATCATACAAACGAACACGATCATGCCGAGCATGATACCATGAGCCGTAAAAAGATATGGCAGGTGTTCTTCGTACTGTTAGGTATAACAGTTATCGAGTTCATCATTGCCTTATATATGGTTCCTAAAGGCATCATTCCTTTGGCAATAGCTAACCCTATTTATATTGTTTTAACGCTGGCCAAGGCATTCTACATCGTAGCTTACTTTATGCACTTAAAGTTCGAGAAAATTGGCCTGATGTATTCCATTATCGTTCCTACGTTATTCATTATCGGTTTAATCCTGGTGCTTACTAACGAGAGCCATCACTGGGTGGACTTAAGGTAAGTTACTTCATGAATAGCTTGTCATCACAGACAAAAAAAATATTAATCCTGGTGCTCATCTTAGCAGTACCGGGATTTTTATATTATTTGCTAACCCAAAAGGGTAAAAATCGTTACAAGCCACTTCCTTTTTATGGGCCAAAAGAGGTTGCCAAAACTGGGCATCGCTTTCATGGTAAGTACATCCCCGATACCATTTACCATAAAATCGGCGATTTTAAATTAACCAATCAGTTGGGCGAAACAGTTACCCACAAAGATTTTGAGTACAAGATTTTTGTGGTCAACTTTTTTTACACCCATGGTCCGGCTGTTTGCGACGCCATGAAGAAAAACGTAGACCGTTTGGCCGGTGCCTATCGTAAAAACCGGATGGTGAAGTTTGTAAGCATCACGGTCGACCCCGACCGCGATAGCGTTAAGGCATTAGCAGCTTACGCCAAGCCTTTAGGTTATCCGGCCAGTAAATGGATGTTTTTAACCGGCGATACCACCGCTACCTACAATTTAGCGCGCAGAGGATTCTTAGTTGATGCCGTGAAGACAGATGATGAGTTTATCTTCAGCAATAAGCTCATTTTGATAGATGCAGAAAAGCGTATCCGTGGTTACTACGACGGTACCTCGATAGCCGAAGTGGCCCGTTTAAACGATGAAATTAAAGTGCAGATAGCCGAAGAATTACGTAAAATTAAAGCTCCTGATTGATGAATTTTTCCGATAAGTTAGTATTCCGTTTCGTAACCGGTGTTTCCATATTCGTATTTGTGGTGGTGGTTATCTTGTCCATGAAGATATTACCTGCTCCGGCTGTTTCACCATCGCTTTTGTACTTGTTACCCAAACTCAACGCTTTCATCAACGGCGCTTGCAGTTTGTTGCTGATTGCGTCGCTTTATTGTATTACGCATAAGCAAGTACTCTGGCACAAAAGATTAAATGTAGCGGCGTTTTTATTGTCGTCGTTATTCCTGGTATCTTATATAACCTTCCATTGGTTAGGGCACGATACCAAGTTTGGAGATTTAAACGGCGACCATATCGTGTCAGCAGAGGAAAAAGCAGCGGCAGGCAATATTAGGTATGTATATTATGTTATATTGCTGACACATATTGTTTTAGCAGCAGCTGTTTTACCCTTAATTTTGATGAGCTTTTACAGAGGCTTACAAATGCAGGTTGAAAAGCATAAAAAGCTGGTGAGATGGACTTACCCTATTTGGCTTTATGTTACTATAACCGGTGTAATAGTGTACGTGATGATATCAAAGTATTATAACTTTTAAAGGCGGAGCAATGAAGATAACTAAGTGGATTAAAGTTTTAATGTTTAGCTGGTGGGTAGCATTAGCGGTAGCCCTTGCGCAGCCGGCAGCAGCACAATGTGCCATGTGTTCGGCCACGGCAGAAGCAGGTGTTAAAGATGGCAATACCGAGGCAAACGGCTTAAATAAAGGTATACTCTATTTGCTGGCTGCACCTTACATAGCAGTGGCTGTAGTAGGTTACATCTGGTATAAAAAATACCGGCGCAAAGAGAATGTTGAAATAAACATGCGCGACGAAAAATTTCATATGAATTAAGTTTAAACATCCGGTACCCGCCGGATGTTTTTGGTTAAATACTACACGGTTTATGACACAAACACCTCAACTCACTGCCATGCTTCAAGCCAGATGCCCAAGGTGTCGTCGGGGTAAGATGTTTAAAGGGAGCATGTATAGCTTTGGCGGTAACAGTATGCTGGAGCATTGCCCGCATTGCAACCTGCATTTCGAGATTGAGCCCGGTTACTTTTATGCTGCTATGTATGTAAGCTATGCATTTAACGTGGCCGAAGCAGTAACGCTGGCTTTCATCACTTATTTTTTAACGGGCAATATGGAGTCGCCCTGGCTTTATTTAGGCGTGATTTTGGGAGGCTGTTTTTTGCTGGCGCCATTTAATTACCGATACTCAAGGGTGATTTTGCTTTACTGGCTATCGCCCAAAATACATTATCTGCCATATTTAGATACCGATGATATATCCTGATACTTTTAAATTTCTGGCCGATTTGGCTAAGCATAATCAACGCGAATGGTTCCAGGAGCATAAAGACCGATACGAAAAAGCTCACGAAAATGTAATAGCCTTTGCCGGTGACTTAATTAAAGAGTTAAGCAAAGCTAACATAGGTGTAGATGCATCACTGGAACCAAAAAAATGCGTGATGCGTATTTATCGTGATATACGCTTTAGTAAAGACAAAACGCCTTACAAAACTAATATGGCCATTGGCAGGCTTACCAAGAATAAAATTGGTGAGATAGGCTACTATCTGCAGATTGAGCCGGGCAACAAGTCGTTTATAGCTGGTGGATACTGGATGCCACAGGGCGAACACCTGAAAGCCATCCGCCAGGAAATTGATTATAATGCAGCAGATTTAATTCGTATTATTGACTCGGCCGATTTTAAGAAGACGTTTGTGGATTTCAGGTCGCAGGAAACGCTGCGCACCGTGCCCAAAGGTTATGATGCCGACAACGAGCACATCGACTTGCTTAAACTAAAAAGCTTTATAGCTTACCGGGATTTAACCGACAAAGAGTTAAGCGACCAAGATGCGGTTAAAATGGTGGCCAAGCTATGCGTTAAGCTGCATCCGCTCAATGTGTTTTTAGCTAATGCTATTCAGTAAGCAACTTAAGTCAATAAACATGAAAATTAAATATTACCTACCTGCGCTTTTACTGGGTGCGATAACGATGCATTCGTGTAAAGTAATGTCGCCTAAAGCCTACAAAGCTTTAATTGCCGGGCGTGACTCGTTACAAACCCGTACCAATAACCTGGAGACAGAGCTGGCTCGTTTGCAAGGCGATACTGCCCACCTACACCGCGAGATGGCCGGTTTGCAGAAGAATTATAATTCGTTGAACAGCAGCTACAACGCCAACTCAACGCAGCTTAGCAAACTATCCGGTGATTTGCAAAAACGTGAAGCCCGCCTGCGCGAAGTGGAGGATATTTTGCGTAAACGCGATGAGGCTACCAATGCTTTAAAAAATAAACTGCAGCAGGCCCTGTTGGGTTTCCAGCAGAGCGGTTTATCTGTCGATATCAAAAACGGTAAAGTGTATGTTTCTTTGACCGATAAGCTTCTGTTCCCGTCGGGCAGTATTGTGATTGATGATAAAGGTAAACAGGCTTTAAAACAGCTGGCAGCCGTGTTAAATAAAGAAGCTGACATTAACCTTGCGATTGAAGGCCATACCGATAACCAGCGGGTAGTAAACCTGGGGCAGATTAAAGATAACTGGGATTTAAGTGTGCTCCGTGCCACCTCGGTGAGCCGCTACTTAACCGAAGTAGAAAAGATAGACCCGCAGCGTATTACAGCAACAGGTAAAGGTGAATTCCAGCCGATTGACCCGGCCAATACACCTGAGGCTCGTTCTAAAAACCGTCGCATCGAAATTGTGCTTACGCCAAAACTGGACGAACTTTATAACCTAATTAACACCCCGGCAGCAAAATAAGTTAACGTTTACTGGAGTAAAAATCTCTACAGGATTAGTCATAGATTTTAGCGTTGTACTAATCCTCTTTTTATTTAAGGGCAATTACAAAATCAGGAAAGCACTGTTATTTTAACACTGATTTATTTGCCTATGAAAACGTATGCTATTATTTCCGATATCCATGGAAACTCACTGGCGCTGGAGGCAGTGCTTAAAAATATTGCATCGCGAGAGGTTGACCAGGTTATTAATCTGGGCGACCATGTATTTGGCGCTTTAGAACCCGAGCAAACGGCACGGTTAATTAGGCAAACGCCTATGCTTTGCATTAGCGGCAATACTGACCGCGAAATACTGGAGAGTTTGGACAAGCCATCCGAAAAAGAAAATATGGAACGGGTAAAAGCAGACTTATCCACCGAGACTATAGCATGGCTGAAGCAGTTGCCGCCCACTGCAATTTGCGATGATTTATTTTTTGTTTGCCACGGTACACCCAACAGCGATAACGAATACCTTTTAGAAAAGGTAACTCAGCATGGTGTATTTGTTTATAACGATGAAGAACTGATACAGAAAACAGCTCAGGTGAGCCAACGCATTATTTTGTGCGGGCATTCGCATGTTAACCGGCTGGTATACTTAACTAACGGTAAAATCATAATCAACCCCGGCAGTGTTGGATTGCCGGCTTACCTGGGTAATGGTAAGCATCGTTTTGCCATGGAATCCATGACGCCACACGCTAAATATGCGCTGGTAAAAGTTAATGGTGATGATATTAATATAGATTTAATCCATTGCGCTTATAATTGGAATACAGCCTCGGCAGCTGCCAAAGCTAACGGAAGCGAAAAGTGGGCACAGTTTTTATTACACGGCCGTATGCCTAAAGATTTGAGAGTAGGGGAGTAGCAGATGAGAAATTAAAGCAGATAAGCTATGCTATAAAAAGTAAACAGCCAGTCTTCAAGTCATTTGAAGCCTGGCTGCTTGTAGTAACTTCTATGCTTAATTAAAAAGGACTCTTAAAATCTGCGAATGAAGGTAAGAGTTCATCTTTAGGTGATAGTAATACCTCGGTTTCGTTAACACCCCAACCAATTGCCAAGGCAGGGTCGTTCCAGATGACGCCAATCTCTGACTCCTTGTTGTAATAGTTAGTTACTTTGTAAGTGAAAATAGTATCATTCTCAAGGGTAACAAAGCCATGCAAAAAGCCGGGCGGTATCCATAATTGTTTATGGTTATCGCCGCTTAATTCTGCCGTAAAGTGTTTACCGTAGGTTGCCGAGTCTTTACGAATATCAACCGCTATATCTAAAACACGGCCTTGTATTACACGCACCAGTTTACCCTGTGCATGTGGGTTAGCCTGACCATGCAGGCCTCTTAAAATTCCTTTTTGTGAAAACGATTGATTGTCCTGAATAAAATCAGCATGAATGCCGGCATCTTCAAACTTTTGTTTACTGTAGCTCTCGTAAAAATATCCGCGGTCGTCTTTAAAAATGCGTGGTTCTATAATCAACAAGCCTTCGATGGCTGTAGTTGTAACATTCATTATAATACTAATTAGTTGATAGTTTTCATTAAGCTGTTGAAAAGCACATAACGGTTTTCAAACTGCTGGTGGTGTTGTACGTGCAGGTGGTGCAGATGTTGCTCTTTAAATAGCTCGTATTGTTGTAAATCGTTAGTAAGATACTGTATGCAGTAAGTTACCCCTTCGTTAGGTGAGTCGAGTACGGTTAATATCTTAAAATCGGTAAAGTAACCGGTAGCCATGGCGGCAGGGATATGTTTTTGTTGTATCCATTGCAGCCACTCCTGCTCGGCGCTTGTTTCAATAACAAAAGTCTCGTTGTAAATAATCATCACAACAAAAATATAAATTAAGAGGAGGTATCGGGTTTATCGCCGCGCAATATTCTGAAATGTTTACGGGCATCGCCAATCCATACACTGCCGGGGTAATCGGTAATAATTTTCTGATAATAAGTTTTTGCGGTTTCCTTATCATTCAGTTGTTCTTCGTACAGGGTGCCCAGCATGTAAACTGCGTCATCCGCCCAAAGGTCAGTCGCATGTTCGGTAGCAATCTTTTTAAGGGGGAGCAGTGCAGCAGTATAGTCTTTCTGCTGTATTAAAATTCGTGCCTTGGCCATCAGGATATCATCCTGCAAAGAGTTGTTCGGATATTTCTGGTCAATGCTGTCGAGGGTGGCCAGCGCTTTAGCCTGCTCTTCTTTAAATATCCATAAATCGGCACGGGCATACATTTTCAGGGCATTGCCTGCGGTATCAGCCACCGTATTATCAGCAATCAGTAACGACAGGTTTAAGGCATCATTTGCAATGAGCTGCGAGGTGGCAGCCTTAAGCACATTGAGCTGGCCTTTAGCCCATTTAAAGTCCCCGGTGTAATAAGCCAATTTAGCGTTGCGGTAGTTGGCATCCTGCGCTATCGGCGTGCCCGGATACGCTTTTTCTACCTGGCTGTAAGTAAGCGTTGCTTCCCAAGGCTGGTTATTCATTAAGTACACATCGCCCAAATCGAGCTTGCAGCCTGCCAGCAATTGCGGGCGAAGATTTTTAATGTTAACGGCTTCTTCCAGCAGCTTTTGCGCTTCGTTAAGCTTGTGCAGCTTAAAAGCCTGCAAGTTGGCCAGCTTTTGCATGGCAAAAGCAGTACTGGCCGTGCGGCCAAACTCGTTTAGTAAATTCGTATAATCTTTCTCTAAACTTAACAAATCAGCTTGAGTATACTTACCCGTGGTTACTTTCAGGCTCTTGGTATTTACCAGTTCAATCTTTACGGGTACATACAACTCATCATTAGGTGTGTTTTTAGTAAGCAGGTACTCGTATCCTCTGATGGCAGTATCATAAGCTTCGTTAGCTACCAAAGTTTGGCAGAGCTCAAAAATGTCGTTACCGTTATTGTTGGTTTGCCTGCGGCTCAGGGCCAGTGCCTGGTTTAAAGCCTGGTCATATTCCTTTTGCTGCAAGTATTGCCAGGTGAGCAGGCTGGAGTACACCAATTGCTGCGGATCTTTTTGCAAGCGTTTTAATAAAGAGATACGCAGCAGGTCGTAATCGGCCGGGCTGTCGTACAAGGTGGCCAACACGCTTTCTGCCTGGTTGATGTAAATGGGATTGCCGGGTAAAAAATTCAGGTACTCTTCGGTTAGCCCAGCTTTATCCTGCTTATAACGGTAAAGGCTTAGCAGCTCCATCGCAAACAACTGGTCGTTGTTGAGTTGCTTGCGTCCCTGTTGCAGTATTTTAATAGCAAAATCCGTATTTTCGGACTGGTAGAATTGTGTGGCAAGGGCAGTGACAGCCGCCGGGTTACCGGGCAGCTTTTTCAACAAGTCTTCGTAAATAGCATTAGCTTTGTCGCGGTGCCCTTGTTCGGTATACACCTTACCCAATGTAATGGCGTATTGTGCCTCTTCGGGGTGCTTACGAACCATTTTTTTGATGATGCCTTCTGCCTCATCATACTTTTTCAGGTCAATCAGGTTATTAGCATACAATGAAAAGTAAATTTCATTATCCTGCTTGTATAGTCGCTGGTAAATATCCGAAGCTTTTTGCAGCTCTCCGTTTTGGGTAAACTGGCGTGCCAGCTGTAAATCATCGTCCTGGGCAAGCAGCGAACTGGTTTGTAAAATAACGGTGATGATGAGCAGCAAAAAAAACTTCATGTATTCAAATTTAATAAATTGCAGGCGATGTAAATCACGATATTAGCCCATTATTTACACTTGTTTTAACGGGTAAAATTGTAGTGACATTGTTGAGTACCCAAGTAAATTTATCTAATTTGTTCTGATTGAAAAAGAAGCTGGAAGATTACACCATGTTGCGTTGTTTTAAGTATTTGCTATTATTTGTTCTGTTACCTTTATTTTTTTCGTGCCAGGATGAGCAAAAACAAATACCTATCAGTGATTTCTTTAAAACACCCGAAAAAAGTTTTATTAAAATCTCTCCCGACGGTAAATACCTGGCCTATTTAAAGCCATACAAAGAAAAGCAAAACCTTTTTATACAGTCGCTGGCCGATGGTAAAGAGCGTATGGCTACCTCTTTTACCGATAATCCCATCAAAGATTATTTCTGGACTTACAATAATCAACTGGTATTTAACCAGGATGTCGCCGAAAACGAAGAGTTTAGCTTGTATGCCCTCAATGTAAAAACTTTGCAGATGCGCACGCTGCTTACGCAGGTGAAAACCCGGATGTGGCTGCTTAACCGTAACCGTAAAGAGCCGGACGTAATCACCATTGTGATGAACAAGCGTAACCCGGCAACATTCGAC
>CAXYKR010000313.1:0-9642 GCA_964277815.1 uncultured Mucilaginibacter sp.
TCCCGCTATCCCTTCAACTCCACGCCAACCCTTGCGATTGGGAGTGCAAAAGTAGAAATTAATTCCATTCGGAAGAAAACTTTTTGTGAGTTTTTGTGTTTATGCGCCGTTTGCATTGAGCGTCAGGTGAATAAAGTTTGAAAACGGTGGCGCGGCGCTGTTTAGAGCGACTTAATTAATATTATAAGCAAATAATTTATATTCTATAGAACAAAACAAATGTACCCGAAATACAAAGAATTCAGCTTTTGATATGTAATAGTGTATTTTCGCCTCTACTTTGAGTTTTAAAAATCTACAATATTGAACTGGTCTTCCCTTAGGTTGTTAAAATGAATAAACTTGGAGATAAACACACCGTGTTAGCGATGCATCACTTTCTTAGTACTGATTATATAGCTTAAATCGCGTTAGCTTATGTAAATTAGCTACCCTCGCCAGAATTTTGCTCTTTTCTTGGTGTCATCAAATACAGATTGTTTCAGGTATAATGTTCTGAGAAGATTTAAGCCGTGCATGTGCCTTCAACTAATTGTCATTTTTATTTGTCAATAACAGCTGTATATATACTCGAACATTTCTGAATCGGCTTGGCACAGCAGAATAGTTTGATATTTAAGCACTTTTTCAAACCAAACTAAGCCGGAAAATCAAAATGCGCATTAAAAACGGTAAATTTGCCGCCCCTTTGGGATACTTAAAATACATCATATGGCGTGGTCAGAAAAATTGAAGCTTAAGAAAGGACTAATACAGTCATTGAACGCAGCGGGGTTTACATCCCCTAAGGAGGTTCAGCAAAAAACACTGGCGCGTATTGGCGGAGGCCAGGACGTTATTGCGGTTGGTCCTGAAGGCTGCGGCAAAACTACCACCTATATATTAACCGCACTCAACAAGTTTACCTACACGCCCGACGGTGTACCCAAAGTTTTGATACTGGTACCCGATAAAGAAAAAGTGGAAGAAGTTGTCGCTAAAATTGACCAGATCAACAAAAATAAGACAATTTCTATCGTACCTCTATTTGCTGCGCCTGGTATTGAGGCCCAGATGGATGCCATGGCCGATGGCGCCGACATTGTAGTAGCCACTCCCGATAGGGCACGTGCTATATACCTTAAACTTGGGCTGGACGTTAATAAAATTGATTTATTGGTTATTGATGATGCCGAATTGATAGTGAAGCAAGGGCTACAACTGCCTGTTGCCGAATTGGCCGGTAGCATCCCCAAATGCCAGCACTTAGTTTTTACCGAATTGCTGCACGAACGGTTAAACAGGATGATTGCACCTTTTATGAGGCAACCGGCCATTATTGAGGTAGAAGAAATAGCAGAGCCACAATTTAATCTGCACCCGCAAATGCTTTACCTGCTGCCTAATTTTGGCACTAAGGTAAATTTGCTGAACCTGTTTATGCAAGATGAAGATGTGTTTACTAAAGTGGTTTTGTTTGTAAATACCCGCCCCACGGCCGAAAAGCTTTATAAGAGTCTGCATGACCGTAAAAACACGGTAGCCTTGTTAAACTCATGTTTTTTTGAGATGGACGGATTTACATCTGTAGAAAAATTTAAAAATTCAGCCACACGTATACTAATTGTAGTTAACGAGGCCGATCAGAGCCTGGATCTGGATCATATTCCTTTCCTGATTCATTTTGAGTTACCAGTCGAAAAAGAAATTTACATCAACCGGGTAATCAATCATTGGCCAGATGTAGAAGGTGAAACTATGGCTCTTACCTTTGCTACTGATTTGGAGTTAAGCGCCGTTAAAAAAATTGAGCAGGCTACCGGCCAAAAAATCCCGATGAGTGAATTGCCCAAGGATTTGATTATTGAAAAGGAACGCACATCTGCAGATGCTGCTGAAAAGAAAGCGGCTAAAGTAAAAACCGATGATAACGCACCAGGACCGGCCTTTCATGAAAAGAAAGCCAGTAACGCCAAAACGTACAATTACAGGGCTGGTGTAAAAGCCAAGATGAACAATAAGAAAAAGCACTAAAAGCTTAAAGTGGTGCTATTCATGTCTGCCACTACCCAATACTTTATTTAAGTGCCAAAGGAGGTGGAAAGATATAAGTCTTCCACCTTTTTTCGTGCCCAGTCGGTTTTACGCAAAAACTTGAGGCTCGATTTAATGCTTGGACTGTCATTGAAACAATTTATGCGAATACGTTCTCCAAGTTCGTCCCATCCATAATGCGATACCAACTTGTTTAGTATGTCTTCTAACGTTTTACCGTGCAATGGGTTGTTTGCTTGCTGTTGCATTGCTACAAAAATAGCTTAAATAAACCGCGATTTCGCCAAACCTTGTGGTTTACCTTTTTAAGTAAAGATTGATTGACATCCAAATAGCTTCTAAGAGAAGTATCTTAATTTGTACTTCCTTATAAAATCCTGTTAGAGATAATCTTTCTACCCGCATCGTCGGATTTACAACAAATAGAAAATATTACAAAATCGAATAAACTAAAAAAGCACAGCATTATCAACTGTGCTGTGCTTTTCAAAATGTTTACAATTATTTACTTTTTAGATAACCCTTCGGCAACACCAACATAAGCGGGTTTGCGCACAAAGCCTTCACTCCATAAGCCAATGGGTTCTCCGGCTCTCCAGGATGAATTTGTCGGGCTATCTAACGGGCTCCATATACAAATGCCATATTGCTGTGCTTTTGGAATAATCTCAAAATACTTTTCGATTACATACCTGTACATTTCCTTCTGTTCTGCATATTCGGCGGCGGTAATAACCGGCGTTTTTTTGCCTGCTATGCCCATGTCCAACTCCGAGACTTTGATTAGTTTACCAGTGGCAGCCAGCAACCTGAACATTTCATCAATCTTCGACTTGTCCCAGTTGGAGTTGATATGCATTTGTGTACCAATACCATCTACTTTTGCTCCATTTTTTTCAATATAAGCCACGTAGTCAATAAGTCCACGGCATTTATTTAGGTCGTACTCCAGGTTATAATCATTAATAAAATGTATATCTGAGGCATTACCATACTGCCGCGCCAGCTGAAAAGCTTTTACAGCATAATCTTTACCCATATAATCCTGCCAGTAAAACTCATCCGCAGCCAACTTACGGCCTACACCGGTTTTTAACTCACTTGGCTTAGCATCGTCCATTGGTTCATTTACCACGTCCCAAACTTTAACATAGCTTTTGGTAGCTGTAACCATTCCTTTTATCCAGGTATCCATAGCGGCAGTAATCAGCGTCTTTTTCTGATCTGCTGTTTTATCAACTGTAGTTACTCCACCCGTAGCATTATACTTTTTTAACGTAATGTTATCAAAATAAAAACTGGTAGCAGTTTTACCTAAGTTAAAAGCAATGGCACCGCTGGTGGCCATATCGGCGGTAACGGTGATTTCTTTAGTATAGGTTGTCCACACTGGTGTACTTGATAATGTACCAAAGAAATCGTAAAATTTATATTGCCCGGGGGCAGTGTGGGCCTGAGTACTGAAAGATGCATTAGCATCTGACCGGATTTTCATGCTTAGTTCATATTTTTCTCCTACTGCTACAGCTGGTGAAAATTTCAGGAAAAACTGCGCATCATAGTCGTTAGGCAATACACTGGCATTAGTTAGCTTTATTGCCCTGCCTACCCCATTAAAGCCTTCGCCTGCAGCCGTAAAACTTTTTACAACACGAACTGACGTCTCATAGTTAGGGGCATTGTCGGTTTCAAAATCAGCGCCGGTGACCAGGTCCCAGGTAGGTCCGGTAGAGGCAGTCACAACCGGTGCTATCAGTTTATTTAGATAGGTAGCGTTTTGATTAGCATGCCAGACAAGCGTATGCCCATAGATGCTCATGTTGGCATCCTTAGCAGCGGCTATCAATTGCTCTACGCCTTTCACTGACAAATCGCCGTTGGCCTGAACCACTGCGCCGTGCTTCATTTCGTAACCTATCGTTATCTCATCAAAATTACTGTTGGCAAGCCGGTACATTAATCCCTTACTCACATAATCATTTAAAGAAACCGCTGTACCGAGCTTAAAACCAGGACGGGCCTGCCTGTCTATATATGATTTTAAGGGGTTGTAAGCATCAATCTGTTCTTGCGTGGCAATGGTGGTTGGCTTTTCTACATTATAATCGAGCGCTTCGTGTTTAGAGCATGAAGCTAAAGCAATTGATCCGGATAGAATTAATGCTAATTTGTAATTCTTTTTCATTTTGTTTCCGATTTGAATTTTTACAATTACTTAGTTGGGCTAAACGTTTCCATCTTAACGCCACGGTCGCGCAAAACAAGAGTATCCGTAGTGGTAGCACGCAGATCGGTTGCCTCAATCTGATAGTTCAGATAGATGGCATCACGATCCTGTGAACCCCAGCTGTTTTTTTCGCCCCGTTTCACAAATTTGCCGGTTCCTGAAGCAGTATATCCGGTGGCAGCTGCCGTAACCGTACAATTACCATTACCATCAAAGGTTAAAAGCAGGGGGACACTTACATCCACGTTATTTACACCTTTAAGTGTTACCGGAAACACAGTTTGGCTCAAAGACCTCGTAGTCAATGATTTTATTTCATCCTTTTCCACGTATTGGTTGCGGCGAACAATAGTTTTGCTTAACTCTGTACGTCCGTTTTTACCTTCTACAACGTCCCTGCCCCTACGCAAATAATTACCTGTCCAGGTGTTAATGTATTTAACAGCATATAACGTGAAATTTTTTGCTCTTAAAATAGAATCAGCATTGGTAACAGTGGTCATCGTAACCGGAATTACATAGGTAACTTTGGTACTCAGCGGATCTGCAAAGTAGGCATCGGTAAGCTGCACCTCTACTCCACCGGTAATCTTTCCTTTCGGGATAATTATTTTATTGTCAGCCAAACGGTAGTAAGAAGCCGGCATCGGTAAAACATCGCCGCTGTAATCGGGCCCATTAAATTTAAGACCCTGTGTTAGCGCGTTGTTAACCGAAATACCAATGGTTACGTCTTTAGTGTTTGAATAAACACCAGCAACAGTGGCCATGATCTGGCATTTATAGGCATTATCAAGCGACGTGTCAAACAAGTCTTCTCCCAATGTTATAGTGCGTATAGGATACTGGTAAGAAAAATACACCGGGCTACTTGTATAATTCGGAAAGTCTACGTTTTCATTTTTACAGGCTGCTAAAGCAACGAGTAACAGAAACCACATATTTTTTAATCTTCTCATCTCTAATTTTTTGTGTTATTAAACGTTTTGATTGCTACCAGCCAGTATTTTGCTGAAGCGCATTAAACTTTAGAGTTTCGCTGTATGGGATAGGTCCGTAAATCATGAAACTCTGGTATGATCGGGGTTCAACCGTGATAGGTGTATAAGTGGTTTGCGTGATATTTACGCCTGTTGCTGCTTCGTTTAAATTAGCATTCCAGCGGCGTAAATCCCAAAACCTGAAACCTTCAAAACATAACTCCAGCCTGCGCTCATTTCTAATCAGTGTACGCATGGCACTTTGGTTACTTTTAATTGATTCGAGGTAAGCATCGCCATTAGTTAAACCGATACCGGCCCGTTGGCGAATTTTTTTGATAACGTCGTACGCAGAATAAGCAGACGTGCCATTTGCTAATGGCCCATAAGCCTCGTTAGCAGCTTCGGCATAGTTTAAGTAGATTTCGGTGTAGCGGATATGCGGGCGATAGTGTTTTTGGTTACTTATGGCGTTTGAGGCGCGGTTAACATCCTGACGCAATAATTTACGCATGTAGTACCCGGTGCGGGTAGATGTTTCTACCCTGTTTAGTCCATCGTTTGTATTCCTATCGGTAGCAGTATAAATGACGGTGTTACCGGGACCAGCCGTACTTCCATTTAATACGATGTATGCCGCCAAACGAGGGTCACGGTTGGTATAAGGCGCTGCCGGGTTAAAGTTACTGCTGGCATTGTCTACCGGGTAACCGTTAAGTGCCGGGAAAGCGTTTACCAGATTTTGCGTAGGGTTTAAACGACCAGAACCGGATAACGTTGGCGGAAAGTGGTCTGCCTCAAGGTCGCTGTTTTGGCCAACACTTGTACGCCATAACACTTCCGGCGGATTGGCGCCCGAACCCAACCCATCAATTTGATTGCCGCTTCCGCCGGCATACCAGGTAAGGCCATTAGCTGCAAAACCGTTAAGACCGCCATTCAGGTCAATTACCGCAGCAGCGGCACTTGCAGCATTCGCCCACGTGGTTGTAGAACCGTCTGTATAAGCCGGACTGGCAGCCATCAATGCCGCCTTAGAACGTATGGCTTTAGCAATTCGCCCGGTCATTCGCTGGCTAAAT
Organism: uncultured Mucilaginibacter sp.; assembly: GCA_964277815.1. Taxonomy (GTDB): domain Bacteria; phylum Bacteroidota; class Bacteroidia; order Sphingobacteriales; family Sphingobacteriaceae; genus Mucilaginibacter. The sequence goes on from CAXYKR010000313.1 coordinate 6,324, forward strand.
ATCCTGCCAAACACGCGATTGTAGGTTTCAGGTAATACACCTGCATATTTTGCCGGAATGTCTGTTGCAGACGAAATGTCCCTGTAATCAAGCGGAAGCAATTCTTCGGCTCGGGTCAAGTCACTGTATATCTGTTTCATACAGTCATCAAATTTTGCACGGGGTTGATTAAAATCTGATGTAGATGTTTCGGGCGTAAGTAGAATAGGATAACCATACAATGTACCACCTACTTTACCGGCATGCGCCTGCAACATATAGTAACTAAACAGCGCCCTTAAGCCGTAGCCCTCGCCCTTAAGCCTATCCTTAAACATTTGACTCAGCGTTGCGTTCTGCGCATCAAAAACAACTTTATCGGCTTCTGTTAAAAATAAATTGATGTACTGTATGGCGGCCCTTGCGTTGGTCCACTGGTCAAGCGGGTTAAAGCTGGCCGTCCACTGCCCGGTAGCTACTTTAGAAAAATTGTTATTCCTATCGTTGCTTACGGCGTCGTCAGTAGCCACATCGCTAAATACCCAACCATTTGTTGGTAAACGGGTATACCCATTTAAAAGCAGACCATGTGCCAGCAACGGCTCGTCATAAATATTCTCAAAGTTGCCGTTGTTCTGCAGACCAGGTTCGACAAACTTTTTGCAACCGCATAGTGCAGTTAGTGTTATAAAAAGTATTGCAATTTTTTTCATGTTGTCAATATTAGTGGCCTTAAAAACCAGCCTTTACACCCACATTATAGAATCGTGTTTGTGGTGCCGATCCAATGTTCATCTCCAAAAATTCTCTTTCTTTAGCCACAGTTAGCAGGTTGAAACCTGTTACGTACATACCCAGCGATTTGAAGAGCTTACCTTTCATAGTTCCTTCAGGAAGGTCGTAAGAGATTTGCACTTTAGATAAATCAATCCGGTTTGAACTAAAGAGCCAGAAATCAGAGTTGCGGAAATTGTTATCACTGGTCAGCGTAGTTAAGCGCGGAAATGTTGCCGTATTTTTAGTGGCTTCAGTCCAGCGGTTACGTACAACTTCAGAATATTTATCCTGCCCGTCTACCCAGTAGTAAGCACTGTTTTTCATCCCTTTGGCTCCGTAGCGGCCGGTTGCCAGAGCAAAAAAGGTAAAGTTTTTCCAGCGTGCGGTAAGATTTAAACCTAAGGTAAGCGGCGCGCCATACCAGCCGCCACGGCCCAAGTAAACTTCATCCTGATTATTAATTAATCCATCACCATTGATATCTTTGTACTTGATATCACCTGCCTTTACCTGGCCGAACGCCGGTTGAGCTGCGCCGTTTCCGCTATTGGCGGCGGCGGCTTCGGCTGCACTCATATAAAAGCCGTCACTTTGCAGTCCCCAGATGGCATCCAATGGTTTTCCCTGGCGGTTTTGGTAAGAATTAGCATAAAACTCGGCACGCTTGCTTGCTTTGGTTGTATAGTAGGTTGCGGTAGTACCTAACATCCACTCTACCTCGCCGGTACGCTTACGAAAGTTTAAACTCACGTCAAACCCTGTACGTTGGTCCGCATCAAAATTTACGTAAGGAATAAATGACGAATTAAACACAGAGAAATAATTAGGAAACAGGAACGTACTCTGTATTGCATTATCAACCATTTGGTTTCTGAACACGTTTGCAGAAAGTGAAACCGTGTTTTTGAAGAATGCACCCTGCAACCCTAACGATATTTCGCGGCGTTTAGCAAATGTTAAAGCGTTATTAGCTCCCCTGCGCGAATCGGTTGTTTGTGAAAGCGTTCCGTCGTTCCAGCTGTAGTAAGAACCCTCCCGCTGCGTGTATATGCTCTGATACAAGAAATAATCAGCAACATCCAAATCGGTGTAAATAATACCCGCCGATGCAGTTAGCTTTAAATTATTTACAATATCGCTGTTCTTTAAAAACGACTCTTCGCTTATTCTCCAGCCCAGTGATGCAGTTGGCGAAAATCCATAGCGTTTATCATCCAAAAATTTGGGCGAATAAACCATCGCTCCGGTAAAATCAGCATAATATTTCTTTTTGTAATTATAACCCAACTGCAAACCAGTATTTGAATTGGTATTACTTTGGTATACGGCTGATGTAGACTGGCGGTAAGCCGCACCTACAAGTACCGCCGAAAGATTGTGGTTATCGGCAAAAGTGTTGTTGTAGTTGAACTGCCCCCAAAAGGAAACGGTTTGACGATACTGACTGTTGGATATATTCTGTATGCCCGATCTTTGGTCGCTACCAAAAGGCGTCAATGTACTTATCACATCTCTGCCATTATAGGTGGTCCAGTTTGGCTGATAAATGGCATAGCCGTTACTATATCCCTGGTTATAGTTAAGATAGTAATCTACTCCTAAGCTGGTACTAAAAGTTAGCCCCCTAAGTACTCTATTCAGGTCGGCATCTACACCAGTTGTAAACTGGAACTGACGTCTAATCGTCTTATTACTTCCTCCTGCGTAAATAGTGGCAAAAGGGTTTGTTTGATCAAGCTGGGTACCACCCAAAATATATTGCCCACCGATGATATTAGAGCTCCCATTAGCAATAGTTAGTGATGGGATGTCAGTACTTTCTATGTAGCTTAATGGAATAAGCGGTGTAAAACGATTGGGACGCAGTGTTGCAGCGCTGCTAAAATAGTCGGTGTTTACCCCTCTGCCACTATAAAATACGGCACTTGCATCAACATGCGCTTTCAAGAAGTTAGTCAGCTTCATGTCCACGTTACCCCTAACATTTACCCGGTCATTGGTATTACCTTTGGCAGCACCAAAGTTTAGCGGAGAACCTGCAGACCAAAAACCTATGTTGGTATAATAACGGGCACGTTCATTACCTCCGGATATTTCTGTAGTAATATCATACCTGTTAAAAGTACGTTTAAGGTAATCTGATGAGTAATAATCAACGTTAGGATACCGGTACGGGTTAGAGCCTGATGCATAATTGTATATATCTTCCTGAGAATATAAAGCGCCCAATCCATCATTGGCACGGGCTTCATTATACAACGTCATATATTCTGCAGAGCCCAGGTATTTAGGATAGCCTTTGGCTACATTGATACCGGCATCTCCACGTACTTTTATTTTCTGCCCGTCACCATCGCCGCGCTTGGTGGTGATAAGTACAACTCCCTTTGCGCCCCGGCTACCGTACAAGGCCACCGCTGCCGCGCTTTTAAGCACAGTAATCCGGTCAATTTCTGACGGCATTACATTGTCTATATCGCGCGGAACACCGTCAATCAATACGAGGTAACCGTTCATACCCCATATATTTCCATGAAAGCCGGCAGCAAAAGCTTCCAAACCG
>CAXYKR010000314.1:0-34897 GCA_964277815.1 uncultured Mucilaginibacter sp.
GATACGTCAGATAATTGGGTTCAGAAATTTTTAAATAGCGATTGGGTGATGGTTCGTAGTTCATAGATGATGGATCATGGTTCTTGGATGATGGTTCATAGTTGCCCGAGCGGTGTAACACGTTAAAAAATATAACCATGAACAATCAACTATCATCTATGACCTATGAACCACCAACGATGAACAAAGAACCAATAACCATTAACTAACAACCATCAACTCACCATATGCATATTGCCATTGTAGGAAATATAGGTGCCGGTAAAACAACCTTGACCGGGTTACTGGCTAAAAATTACGGCTGGGAACCGCAGTATGAGGCGGTGGACAACAACCCGTACCTGGAAGATTTTTATAGGGACATGAAGCGCTGGAGCTTTAACCTGCAGATTTACTTTTTGAACAGCAGGTTCAGGCAGATAACCGAAATTCAGCAAAGCCAAAAAAACATTATCCAGGATCGTACCATTTACGAGGATGCCTATATTTTTGCAGCCAACCTGCACGATATGGAGCTGATGGATACCCGCGATTTTGAGAATTATCAGTCTATCTTCGAAAACATTACTTCGTTCATTAACCCGCCAGACTTGCTGGTTTACCTCAAGGCCTCTATCCCTAAATTGGTGAGCAACATCCACCGCCGTGGTCGCGAGTACGAGATTGGTATCCGCTTAGATTACTTATCTAAACTGAACGAAAAATACGAAAACTGGATAGCCAACTACAAATTAGGCAAACTGCTAGTGGTAGATATGGATAATCTCGATTTTGCCAACAACTCAGAGGATTTAGGCTCCATCATTAACCTGATTGAGCGCGAAATACACGGTCTGTTTTAAGCAGCCCGTGTAATATCGCTTAACTTTATACCGTTAATTCAGCGTAGGATTTTCGGGGAAATTAGCAATATGGGCATAACGCTGGCCCAAGCTAATTACCACTTCGCGCCATAAGTTCTGCTCATCCTCCGTAAATAAAATTTCTGGATTAAACTTGTTGGCTACAATCCAGGTATCTTCTGCTATTTCGGTTTCCAATTGTCCGGGAGTCCAGCCCGAGTAACCGGCAAAAAACTTAATTTCGTCTTGCGTTAACTGGTAGGCCGAAGCCAGCTCTTTAACCTGCTGGTAATTACCACCCCAGTATATGCCATCCCATATTTCGATGCCGCCTTCAATTTTATCTGGGCAGCGGTGTATAAAATGCAGGGTATTGTTGGCTACAGGTCCGCCAACGTAAACGGGCAACTCGGAGTACGACACGTCGGGCAGCACATCACTTAAGTTAAAATCGCTGATGTGGTTAAGCACATATCCTAACGTACCCTCTTCCGAGTGTTCTGCCAGGATGATGACCGAGCGTTTAAAGTTAGGGTCAATCATGAAAGGTTCGGATATGAGTAAACGGCCTGCAGCCGGAGATATAGAACTTAGCATAGATTTTATTTATTAATACTATAACGTAACGGAGCAAATTATGTTCATTTACCGGTTTTGACCGGCAAATGATATTTGCAATTAGTAAGTTTGCAACTCATGGAACAAAAAGACATACAAAACCTGCGGCAGGACTACCGTGCCAGCACCCTGCTGGAAAAGGATGTTGCTGCCAACCCTATAAAACAGTTTGAAAAATGGTTTGAGGAAGCGCTGAAGGCCGAAATTTGGGAGCCCAACGCCATGACTTTAGCCACCGCAACTGTTAACGGTATGCCCTCGGCACGTATTGTGTTGCTGAAGGGATTTAGTGCGCAGGGCTTTGCTTTTTATACCAATTACCTGAGCCGTAAGGGTAAAGAACTGGCCAAAAACCCACGCGCCGCCCTGATATTTAATTGGGGACAATTGGAGCGCCAGGTTCGCATTGAAGGTACGGTTGAAAAACTGAGCAAAGAACAGTCTGAACAATATTTTCATAGCCGCCCCATTGGCAGCCAGTTAGGCGCGCTGGTATCTCCGCAAAGCCAGGAGATTGTCGGCCGCGAGGTACTGGAAAACAAATGGCAGCAGTTGGAGGCCGAGTACCAGGATAAAGAAATACCTAAGCCGACGTTTTGGGGTGGTTACATTGTAAAACCGCAATTGATTGAGTTTTGGCAGGGCCGCTCGAGCCGCCTGCACGACCGTATTTTATACAAAAACGCCGGTAAAAACAACTGGAAGATTGTAAGATTAGCGCCATGACGTTTGAAGCCATAAAGCAATTATTGATAGCACATTTTGGCGAAGAGGTGATACTGGGCGAAGAAACCGGCGGCTTGCAGCCTGCCTTACTCATAGCACCCAACCGCATTGCCGACGTATGCCTGGAGCTTCGCAATAACCCTGCTACTTATTTTGATTTTCTGGCTTGCCTTTCGGGCGTGGATTATGGCATTACAGCCAACCGCTTTGGCGTGGTATATCATTTAACCTCTATCCCCTACCAGTTACAGCTTACCTTAAAGATAAGTAAGGAGCACGGACGTGATATCAATGATTTACCGTCGTTCCCGAGCGTTTCTGAAGTTTACCGCACGGCCGACTGGCACGAACGCGAAGCATATGACCTGGTAGGCATCTTTTTTGAAAACCACCCCGACTTGCGCCGCATCCTGTTGCCTGATGATTGGGAAGGTTACCCATTACGTAAAGATTACCAGGCCGCCGAATATTACAAAGGCATCAAAATAGATTAGCACAAGCCTCTTTCTGCATTATACCCGAAAGAGCAAATTGTAAAACAAATTACCGAACTACAAACCATGTCCACCACTGCACTCGAAAGATATCATCAAAAAATAGCTGCCGCAGCCACGCAGGACATGGTATTGAACATGGGGCCGCAGCACCCCTCTACCCACGGCGTATTACGACTGGAGCTCATTACCGATGGCGAAATCGTCAAAGAGGTAATACCGCATGCCGGTTACCTGCACCGCTGTTTTGAAAAGCACGCCGAATCGCTTACTTACCAGCAAACTATCCCTTTTACCGATCGATTGGATTATTTATCGTCGATGAATAACAGCCATGTTTGGGTGATGGGTGTTGAACGGATGCTGGGTATTGACAAGGATATTCCTAAACGGGTAGAATATATCCGGGTGCTGGTTTGCGAGCTGAATCGCATTGCTTCGCACCTGATTTCCATCGGCACTTATGGTATTGATATTGGCGCCTTTACGCCATTTTTGTGGTGCTTTCGCGACCGCGAACACATTATGGGGATGCTGGAGTGGGCCTCGGGCTCGCGCATGCTGTATAACTACATCTGGATTGGCGGATTATTTTTTGACCTGCCCGTAGGCTTTGAAGAACGCTGCCGAGAATTTGTAGATTACTTCAAGCCCAAAATGGCAGAGCTGAACGAATTGCTCACTAATAACCAAATTTTCATTAGTCGTACGGCTAACGTAGGCGTATTGCCTTTAGATGTGGCTATCAACTACGGCTGCTCAGGGCCAATGCTGCGCGGCTCGGGCCTCAAATGGGATTTACGCCGTATTGACAACTATTCGGCCTACGGTGAACTTGACTTTGACATCCCCTGCGGCCAAGGCCTGATGGGTACCGTAGGCGACTGCTGGGACCGCAACAAGGTGCGGGTTGACGAAATTGGCGAATCGCTCAAAATTATCGAGCAATGCCTTGACCGACTGCAAAAAGAACTGAAACGTATGCCCGACTTTGACCCGCGTGCTAAGCTCCCGCGCAAAATTACGCCCAAAGCGCAAGACTACTACATGCGCGGCGAAGGCTCCAAAGGCGAACTGGGTTTTTACTTTATCACCGACGGCAAATCGGAAGTCCCCTTCCGCGTCAAAGCCCGCGCCCCAAGTTTTAACAACCTCTCCGTCATTTCCGAAATGTCCAAAGGCATTATGATTGCCGATTTAATTGCTATTATCGGTTCGATTGATTTTGTGCTGGGGGAATTGGATAGGTAAATGTTTTTGAAATCATCCTATTCACCACATCGTCTTTGCGAGGTACGAAGCAATCTCTTCAGGCTGAGCACGTGTTATTTAAGCGTACAAACCTGTCAAACTGCAAACCTGTCCTAAAGATATAGTGCCGTATCCCCGCAATGACACACTAAGGGAGGGAGCCAATAATCACGAGCCAAAATAAATGCTTGACCTATCACATCAATTATTCGGTAATTTAAAACTCAGTCATTGGCTTTTCCATCTGCACATTTGCACATCCGCATATCTGCACCTCAAATTCACTCATTGGCTTTCACTGCACTACATACCGCGTATTTACACTTACAGGCCAGCCGGATTTGCTGAGGCCTTGTACGCTGATGTTGACGGCTCCGGCAAAGTCGGGATTACGGAAACTTACATTTACGGGCACGCCTTTTTTGAGCATAATATTAGGTTGCCATTGCAGAGTGGCTTGGGTGCGCGGGTCGCCGTCGTTAGCGGCGCCGTTGCTGGTGATGGGCGAATAAAACTTTTTGGCCTGGTAGTAGCCTGGTAAAATAAACTCATAGGCATCTCCCTCGTGGCGGAAAGCGGTGCTGTTGAGGGTGAGATAAATAATAAACACCGGCTGACTACCAATTTTGGTTATCCCGCCAACATTGCCGCTCATGTTTACAAACGTACCCGAGGCACCGCTTACCTGTTTAAGCGACGGCGGAGCCAGCATACGCTTAATCACCACCTTAACAATTTCTGACATACGCAGGCTATTGTATTTACCGTAAATAGCGGTTTTTACATCATCTTCGGTATCGTCATTCAAAGGCTCCTCGTAACCGTTGGCGATAATGCGCGGTTGCCAGGCTTTGCCCTCGGCCCAAAAAGCCACACCATCATCAGCCGCTTTGGCTTGCTTGGAGTGATACAACAACCATTGAATAAAATTCTGGTCTTTATCGGCAGCGGTGGGTGTAAGCACCTCGTCTTTGTAACCAAATGAGGTCACGGTAATATCTCTCAGTCTGATGTAGTTATTAGCGCCAACCCGTACTTCTTTAAGCTTGATGGTATCGGTAAGCTTTGACCGCCTGGCCACGGTTTCGGCAAATTTCCGGTTTCCGGCGCTGATGTCGGGCGCGTTATTATTATACAGACCCTCATCGGCAGGGGTTTGGGGCAGGTAACGGGCCGAATCGATATTCAGGTTACCGGCTACCTTGCCTGCGGCGTTGCGTGGGGTGAGCCCTACTTTAAAGTTGCCGTATTGTACTACGCTGTCTATCACAAACCGACCGTTTTGATCAGTATTAGCAGCGTATAATTTTTTAGATGGAGCCTTGGGTGCGTAGAGGCCAACCGTATAACCGCCGTCCGACTTTTTGCCGCCTTTTTCGGTAATGCTACCGCGCACTTGCAAGCCCTGCTCGGGCAGGTACGACAGTGCAATGCGCTCGCTGGCCAGCCGCTGCCACAAATATTCGCGCCATCCCTGGGTAAGCAGCAGTAAATCAAGTTGCTTGTAGCGCTGCTTGTTATTGCGGTCAAAGTATCGGCTGGCATGTTCAATTTTGCCTTTGATGTCCGATTGCAGCATCAGGTAAGTTTGCAGGTTATTATCTGCGTCAATGGCGTTAGCATCGGTAGCGGCTAAGGATACATTGGCATCCTCATTAGCCTGCAGTTGCACCGTAACGTTTTCGCTGAGCGCATAGCGGCTTTTACCGCTGTTAATGTTTACGGTATTGATGGTATCACCCACAGGGCGAATGTATACCAGACGCTCGGCGTATGGCTTTTTTGGTGATAAACCGTTAGCTGGTTAATCCCCGCCGGCAGCTGCGCAGCCGGGATGCGGATGGCAGATACCGGTCCGGCAGCATTGAGCGGCTGCCTGAACATCACCTTACCGGCAAACCTGCCTACAATAAACGAACTGGTATCAGGCTGCAAACCGGTCATTGTTACCTGCAACTGTAGCAGCGAATCGTTTTTGGCCACCCGTAAAACCGCACCGCTTTTAAGCGCGGCAGGTATGGGCACCGTAGCCGGTTTTAACGACCCGCCCGAAACTTTAACGCTATAGGTTTGCCCGGCCAAGGGTAGTAAGGTAAACATACCCATGCCGGTACTGTCGCAGGCAAAGCGGCCCACTTCGTCGCCGGTATTATTGGTTACCAGTCCGGTAGCGGGCAGGCCCCTGCCCTGCCGGTTTTCGGCCTTTACTGCCACAATGCCTACCACGCTTTCTACCAGCGAACCGCCTTCGGGGTACAATCCAACCTTGATGGTATTGCTATCTATGGCAGCCACGCCCTGCGATGGCGCGTTGGTACCTTTGGTTTTGGCCGGCAACTGCGCCCTAAGCGACCCGGGTTTGCCGTCGAGTACGTGTATGGTGGTGCGGTAAACAAATTCGTCGCCAAAATTTTGCATCCAGTGGGTATAGGCGCGCAGTTTATAAGTGCCTGCGGTTATATCTGCAGGTAAATCAAAATCGCCGTTACCGGCGCCGTTGTTGAGGCGGATGATACGCCGGGTAAGCAAACTGTCGTTTGGCTTAAGCAACTCCACATATAAAGTTTTGCTGCTACCTGTTAACTGACCGGTTTGCGGGTTAATCAGGTAAGCCTTAAACCATATGTTTTCGCCGGAGAGGTAAAAAGAGCGGTCGGTGTGCAGGTAGGTTTTCTCGAAAAACAGATTATAAGCGCGTTGCGCTCTGATGGCGGTGTGCAGCAACAGCAGCCCCAAAACCAGTAGCCAGTGGCTAAGTTTTTTCATGATGCAGGATAGGTATTGGTTATAAGTTTAATTTAAAAATCAGCAATCACCTGAATTTCCGCGCAAAAACAGTGGCTACACGCTCAAAACAGGCGGTGTGTTTAAAAAACAACAGCAGGCTGTAAGTAAACAGAAACTATCAGTAGCAGGAAATAATTGGTAAGTGCTGAGCAAATATATTATTATTTGCGCCACAACCTATAGCGCTGCTTGATTATTCATTTAAGTTAATGCTTTCACGGTGGTCGTTAATGGTCTTTTTGATAATACTTAAAAGTGTATATTTATCATAAGCCATTACATCGAATACTAACGACTGCCCAGTACTGAGCCAACGCTTGTAGATGAGCGCACCATTCATGTAAACATATAGTTGATTATCAATTACTATTTTGTATATGGCCATATTTATAAAATTCTACTATACAATTATGTATCAAAATCAACTTATCAGCAGGGCAAGGAATATATTACTAAAGCCACGTATTTAAATCCCGTGAGGTTGAGCCGTTCACGCGACGATATTACTAACGTTTGCATTGCATAAATACTACTCGCCGGCTTGCTTAATTTTCTACTTGCATAATTTACAAATCGTCCGCATGGTTATGCATTACCCGGCGGCTGTAATATTGTGTAAGCTGCGATGGTTTGCCGCTACCTACGGTGGTTATCATCTTCATGCCGGTATCGCCCAGCAGCGTGTATTTAAATTTAAACTGCGTTTTACCATCAGCATTTTTTAACACCAGGATGTTTTGTTTTGCATTCAGCACATATTGGTTGGGCGAATTATAAAAATGGTTCATGCCTACCTCGGTGTATTGATTAAGCGGTCCAAAATATATTTTTTGCTGATGACTTGGCAATACGCTGTCGTTCAGCATCTGGCGCTGCAGCACCCACTCTATGGGCTGGCCGTTAAACCAGTTTCCGGTTAAAACATTGGTGTCGCGGCGGTACTCGATGAGCGGCTTTATAGCCATATACCCCACCGCAACAATCACTACAGCGTTAACGGCTAACTCGAGTGGTATGCGTTTGCTGCTGCCCACGCGGTTAATCATCACCCTTAGTAATTGGGCAATGCGTTCACGCTCGTAAAACAGCACCAGGCAGTTAAGCACAAACAGAAATATGGCCATTTGCTTGGTACTGTCCCATAGGTTGTAAGCGTAGTTGATGAGCAGCACGTTGAGCGTCATGGGCAGCATCAGGATGGCGCCGAGCAGCGTGGTACGCCTAAACAGCAGCAGCAAAGCCGGGATAAACTCCAGCAAACCCAGCACCACTGTGAACCAGGGCGAATGCCCTAAAAATGCCCAGGTTAAACTGATGCCCGAAAGCTGTTCGAGCGGGCGCTTCCATGCTTCAGGGCTGATTAAGAACTGGGTACGCATTATTTTGGTTAGCCCGTACGGAATCATGGTGATACCGAGCAAATAGCGGCAAATACCCATATACAAGGTTCGTTGTTTGAGGATGCTGAGCAGGCGATGCATAATGCGGTGTTGGTTTGGGGTTTAACGGCAATTTAACAATAAATAAGACGTCATGCCTCGCCAACCAATTAATTTACGGCGAGGCATCATCGCTCATTGACGTCCTTTTTTACGTAGTTGATACTACTTAATCATCCAAAAGTTATAAATTCTCTTTTCTGTTGCATCCTGAATTTTCATGCGTAACTGAAGTTCGGTGTCGGTTACGGATTTAATAGTAAACAAAAATTTGTCGTTCGGCAGGTGTTTGTAGAAAAGCTCTACCGTGGTGGGTGTGGTTTTATAAGTAAACAGCCAATCGCCCAGTATATCATAGCTTCTACCGGTATTATCGGCATCAAATCTAAAATAATTCATTCTGGGGAATGTGAAATCGCCGATTGAAAAGTCAATTCTTACACCTTTTGAATTTAGAACTTCTGTGGTTGTGCGTGTGTAATACCATTTACCTAACAGTTTGGTGTTACTTGTTTCTTTAACAGGTGTTTCTGAGGTGCCACTTTTTTTACAAGCCGAAAAAAGCAACGGCAAAATAAACAGAAGTAAAATTTTTTTTTCGTGATAAAATTAGTTGATTGATGAGCCGAAGATACCACCATTAATCTAAAACTAAAGCGCGGTTATAGCAATTTTTACCGTACATCATCAGAGATTTAATGAGCAACTTATGGTTAACAACATATCAGATACCTGATCGGTAATCAGCAGCTTAATGTGAAGGATTAGATTTTTGTGTATTGATTAATCACAAGTCCGCTGCACGCCTCGCACGCATAAACTGGGTAACCAAAAACGAGGAAACTAATAATAGCCAAAGCCAGTAATCATATTTAAAGGCCCAGTAAATAAAAATCGGTGCGATGATAATCCATTCAATCAAAACGATATCAAATATGGAAAGCTTGGTTTTCGTCAGCAAAACCAAATCAAGAAAAAGCAGTACGAGGTAGAACGCGATTAGGGGTACCAGACCGTACAACAATAAAAGCATTAATGCAGGCAGCAACAACTGAAATATAAATAATTGAAGTTAATAATGATGCTTTGAATCTATGACGGCTGAAACTATCATAAACAACTCAATGCTAAGATAAAAACCTACGATGTGTATCCAGTTTAGTTTGATGACGGCAATTAGGCTTTTACGTGATAACATAGCAGCTAGGTACTGCTAAATTAAAATAAAATTTACCCTTTAGCATACGGCAAACGCCCCAAAGGCTCATTGGTAAAGTAGCTGTCCAAGCCTGCTACGCTGATGCTGCCGGCCGTATGCTGGTCTACGTAGCCATCTTCGGCAATCAGGTCAGCATTTAAACGGATGCCGGTTACCTCGCCAATAACAATGGTGGTAACGTTTACTTTGAGCGGCAGTTCCTCATACAGTTTAAGGCCTATTTGGATAGAAGATTCGGCTACAAAGGGTGCGCTGATACCTTCCTGATAAAACGGGGTAAGTCCGCAGGCTTCGAACTCCGACACTTCGGGCGGGTAAGCTGCACTGGCCTGGTGGGCTTGCCCGTAAAAAGCAGGCATAATGTTATTGAGCGTGTACTCGCCGGTACGACGGATGTTGGCCAGCGAAGTATTTTCGGCACGGGGAGGACGAAACACCACACCCAGCAATGCCGGGTTAGCCCCCACATGAAAAACCGAATTAACTACCGCCAGGTTAGCCTGGCCCCCCTCGTTTAATGTACCCAACAAATGCACCTGTTTGCAGCCCGTTACACTGTTAATAAAATTAGCGCGGTATCGCCGTTCCATCTGGTCAATAGCCTGCCGGGTAATCATGTTCATAGGGATTGCCTTTAGTTGTTGCTTTATGTCCTGCTGAACAATGGCGGGCGTTTAATGTTGTAGGCAATGAGCATTTATCTTTCAATTATTCTTCACTCCGTTAAATCAAGATGCAGTTGTATTAGATATTCTCCCGCAAATAACCTTCAACACAAACAGTAGCCTTACATACTTTTATGATATATAAATATCAAAGCATCACCATTAACCCTCTTATTTTAATTTGCGTTTTAATCGTCCTGAACAGCTGCGCAGCATACAAATCGACCGGGCACAATCCGTCAGGCACTGCTTTAAAACTCATCAAGAGACTGCCCAATTATTCTCAAGGAAAGTTCCAAAACATCGATAGCTCGGGTGTAGATTTTAAAAAAGTGAGCTGGACCAAACTATTGAAAACCATGCGAGACCGGCCTGCTGATACAAGGCCTCCCCGCCCATTGCCGGTTGTTAAAACAGACTTGAATATTACCTATAATAAACCTACGGTTATTTGGTTTGGTCATTCAACCTTTCTCATCAAAACACCAACCGCCAATATTTTAGTCGACCCGGATTTTAGCGGTTACGCCGGGCCAACTTCGTGGTTTGTGAAAGCTTTTGATGGCAGCGAAGCGTATAAGGTAAGCGACTTGCCTCCTATTGACGTTTTGCTGATTTCGCATGACCACTACGACCATCTAGATTATCAAACCATAAAGCAGTTGCAAGGCAAAGTGAAACACGTAATCGTACCTATGGGTATTGGTTCGCATTTCAAATATTGGGGTTACCCGGCTAATCAGGTGCATGAGTTGAACTGGCACCAATCTTACCAATTACCTACGGGATTGAGAATCACGGTAACGCCCAGTCGTCATGAGTCGGGCCGTTTATTGTCAAAACAAAAAACGCTTTGGGGTTCGTTCGTGATACAAGCCGATGGGTATAAAATATTTTATAGCGGTGATAGCGGCTATGGGCGGCATTACAAGCAAATCGGTAAGCAGTACGGTCCATTTGATTTGGCCGTGATGGAATGCGGACAGTACAACAAGCTATGGCCGCGCAATCACATGTTTCCGGAACAAACAGCACAAGCCGCTATAGATGTCGGCGCTCGAATGATCATGCCGGTGCATTGGGGCAAATTTGCTGAATCCAACCATCCCTGGAACGAATCGGTTAAACGTTTGCTGCCTGCCGCCGTGGCGCTTCATATCCCAGTTACCATACCGCAGTTAGGGCAACCATACAGCGTGGGTAATCAGCCGTTTAATGTGCACTGGTTCGATTAAACGTTGTTATACATCTCAAAAGAAGTCGTTTTTGCCATAAAAATGTTACAAAATTTTACTTTTACCACTACACTTTTTTAAACGTATAAGTTTTAAATTAGTAAAACATATTAGAAGATACGTTATGAATTTTCCTGGAACTAATCACAATACCTATCAGTACGGCATACTATTCGTTATCATCTTGCTGTTCATGTTGACGATGACAGGCTTTATTATCTTTTTTTTCGATTAAGTTATTACTCCTGATGCAAGTTTGCACAGGGAAAATGAACTTGCTGTTTCAAATTTACAGGACACAGCAGGATACCGTTACAACAAATGTTTTGTAGGTTAGCCCGCAACCCATTTGTAAACTCATTCATGAAAAAATACTTCCCGGCCTTATTGCTGCTTTTGCTGTCAGCAAACGTGCAAGCCATCACTAAAGAGAAGCGTTATAACATAACCGAACGCGGTGCCGTGGCTGATGGCGCTACGTTGAATACTAAAGCCATACAAGCTACCATTGATGAATGTGCTCAGAAAGGCGGCGGAACGGTAATTATTCCTAAAGGCATTTTTTTGAGCGGCGCGCTTCACATCAAACCTAAAGTAAACATTGAACTGCAGGAAGGTTCTGTGCTTAAAGGCTCGACCAATATTGAGGATTATCCCAAAGCCATGACACGTATTGAAGGACATTTTGAACCTTGGCGGGCAGCGTTGCTCAATGCCGACAAGGCTGATCACCTGCACATAACCGGCAAGGGCACACTGGACGGTAATGGCAAACCGTTCTGGATGGAGTTTTACAATCGCCGCTCGGCCGACCGTACCACTACCAACCTGAGTGTGGAACGCCCGCGACTGGCTTTTATTCAGAACTCTAAGGACGTCGTAATTAGCGGCATTACCTTTTTAAATTCGGGCTTTTGGAACCTGCACTTGTACCGCGACCAGCAGGTAAAGATAGATGGTTGCCGCTTTGTGGCTCCGGGCGGTAAGGTTCCTGACGACCATGCGCCAAGCTCAGACGGTATTGACGTAGATAGCTCTCAGGATGTCGAAATTGGCAATTGTTTTTTCTCGACCGGCGATGACGATATAGCTTTGAAAGGCAGCAAGGGTCCGTTTGCCATGCAGGATAAAGATAGCCCACCGGTAGAGCGTATTTATATCCATGATTGCGTATTCGAGTCAGGAGGCGGCATCATGACCTGTGGAAGCGAGGCTACTATTGTGCGTAATGTGAAAATTGAACGCTGTACTGCTCGCAACGTAAACGTAATACGGCTTAAATTACGGCCCGATACTCCGCAACAGTATGAAAACATCAGCTTGACCGATATTACCATGGAGGGAGCAGCAACGCTGTTTAATGTATCACCCTGGACGCAATATTTTGATTTAAAAGGTCAGCAACCTCCGCATTCAGCAATACGCAATATAACGCTTACTAACGTAAAAGGCACTGGTAAAACCTTGGGTCAAATTACAGGCACGCCCAACACAGAACTTGGCGCCATCACCCTTAAAAATGCCGACATCAAAGTTACTGACGCAAGTACCGAAAAGCTTAAAGCATTGACAACGAACAATGTTGTGGTAAACGGTCAGCCAGTTATTTTGAACGGCGGGAAATAATAAAATGAAGAAAAGCGGCAATCAATAGGAATATGATTGCCGCTTTTTGCAACTTCTTTTATCTTCTTTCAGTTTATTATGCAGGCTAAAAAACATGGCAGTGTATTTACATCAAAAAACATTCTGAATGTAGTTTACATCGGCGTAATCCTGTTGCTGCTCTTTAATCCCTGGGCAAAGGCAACGCTCATAAGGGTGCTAATGACAGTTGGATTCTTTCAGCCGAATGTGAGTATGGTGCAAAAAGCTTCATTCGATACAAGTTTACCCGATGTCACTTTTTTATACGAAACAGGAAAAGCATTAAAACTGTCCGACTTGCGAGGTAAGGTTGTTTTCATTAATTTCTGGGCTACCTGGTGTCCTCCTTGCCTGGCGGAGATGCCAAGCATCAATCAATTGTACGAGCAATTTAAAAACGACACTACTATAGTTTTTATCACCGTCGATGTTGATGGTCGACTTGCAAAGTCCAGTTCTTTTCTGCGTCAACATGAGTGGCATTTACCCTTGTATCAAGACACCGGTAATCTTCCACCAGTGTTGTCCGGTAACGCTATTCCGCTTACGGTTATTTTTAACCGCAAAGGCAGGTTAGTGTATCGGCACGAGGGTGTAGCCAATTATAGCAGTAACAAAATGTTGGAGTTCATTCGAGCATTAAGACGCTAAGCCTGCATGTAAACACCCGGCATTTTACATTCTATCACTTTTTTGTTTGGAAAAATATAGGCAAGCAAGCATTTATACGTTTTTATGAAAAACATTAGTGTATTGGCCCTGTTAAACAGCCAAACATCTAATACTATGAAAAATCCATTCGAAAAAAAGGACAACTCAGCCGTAATATTTACCGTTGCAGTATCAGCCGTTGCACTTGGCGCGTTAGCTTACTTATTTTTAACCGAGCAGGGCCAAGAAACACAGGAAGCCGTTAAATACCAATTTAAAGATAAAGCCAAAGATTTATCGTCAGATTACCTGAGCAACAAAACCGGCGTAGCTAAAGGCTTTTTCAAAGGCTTAGCCGATAAAATTGTATAGTAAATAACGTTAAAAATTTTTGAATATAGCGGTTTTAACTGCTTTATATATCATTCATTAAAAAACACCCTGAATCAAGATATCATCGATATTTTTGTTGAGGGTGTTTTTGTTTGTTTTAAATTTTCAATTTGCTCTCTATAAGACAAATAGATACTTTTTAATAAACTTTAACATCATCTAAAAATACAACATTTGGGTGTTGCTTTTAACGAAACTATACCGGCATTTAACCCTTATCTGATACAACAAATAATAAAACAGATGAGAGACTACTTACTGACGCTCGTATTAACCATAACCGCTATAGCCGGTAAAGCACAAACTATCACTAACGTTAATCGACTCGACTCTCCGGGCGATGCCATCATAGGTGTTTGGCAAACTGACGATCAGAAAGCCCGTATCACAATTAATCGACAAGACAGTATTTACTACTATGGTCGTTTAAGCAACGCAGAAGTAAGTATTGGCCAAACCGCCAGATTAAGTTTGCCCACCGGATTTTTGGGCATCAATATTTTGCGCGACTTTAAATTTTCGGGCGATAACCGTTGGGATGGCATCATTTACGACCCTAAAGGTAAAAAGACTTACGACTGTTACCTTAAATTAAACGATGATGGCACTTTGAAAGTGAGAGGCTACAAAGGCGTATCCTTATTCGGTAAATCGCAGGTGTGGACACGGTTAAAATAGTGTGAAGCACTGACAATAACAATCCTACTAAAAACCAAACGGTGCCTGCTACGTAAAACAGGCACCGTTTGGTTTTTAAACTTTTGAAGAGCAATATTAGCTCAGCGTCCATTCCGGTCTTTCGTAATGGCAGGTATAACCGTATGGATATTTCTGCAAATAATCCTGGTGGTCTTCCTCGGCTACCCAAAAATCTCCGGCGGGTACTACTTCGGTCACCACTTTGCCGGGCCATTTACCCGAGGCATCAATCTCGGCAATTAATTCTTTGGCTGTATCGCGCTGCTCATCGTTCAAATAAAAGATAGCTGAACGGTATGATGTACCCCTGTCATTTCCCTGACGGTTAACCGTACTAGGGTCGTGTATCTGGAAAAAATACTCCAACAGTTTACGGTATGATAGCTGCGCCGGGTCAAATTCAATTTCTATACCTTCGGCATGGGTGCCATGGTTGCGGTAAGTGGCGTTGGGCACATCTCCGCCTGTGTAACCCACTACAGTGTGTTTTACGCCCGGTAAATGCCTGAACAATTCCTCCACTCCCCAAAAACATCCGCCCGCCAAAATGGCTTTTTCTGTATTCATAAGATAGTTATTTGTAACTTAAATATACACCAACTAACGGAGAATAAAGCAAGTTGGTTTGACGACGCGCCTGAATTTACATTAGGCAAGCATTTAAGCTTTTAGCATATTTTAGGGGTCGCACTCATCCGGGATGGAGTAAAGTTGCATTATTTGTTTAAACTTGATTTATGTTAACCCAGCCTGCCGATTACGACACCATCACCAATTATATTAAACGTAATATTGAACTTTTTCTGACTGAGATGCATGATTTTTATTCATTCGGTGCGGCGATACTAGATAACGGAGAGCTCCAGCCGTTAGCTGCTCATTTAGACGAAGATGAGGCCTCAATAGAGACATTACTGCCTATTTTTGAAAGTCATCTTGAAGAAAAAGCGGCGAATAATGAATACCGTTTGGGCGTAATGGCGCTTGCTGTCTTAATTAAAGAAAACGGTTTATCGTTTGATGCCGTTCAAATTCGCTTCTACAGCCACGGAAACGACTTGCAATATATTAACCATAGATATCAGACTAATGAGAAAAAACAAACATTATGGCTTTAGAACTATATCATTCGACTGACTTAGCATTAAAAAACATCGTCTTTTCATTAAATGATAATGAACTCGAAATTTTAGAGTTTTGTTTAGTTGAGTTGAAGCAAAAAACTGGCGTTATACTAGACCCCTATGGAAATACAAAGCTTTATCAAAATCAAATTAACATGATAATTCAGTACTTGCAAAGCAAGCAACCAAATAATAATTATTACCCTAAAAATGACGGCCTTTCATCAGCCATTATCAAAAAGTTAAACTTATTTAATGACGGTTTAATTGCCATCGGAGATTAGTCATGATTAAGGACGAGAAAAACATCAACAACATATTCGATCATAGGTATCGTCTCACAGCTTTCACCACCAAGCCTGGAATTATATATGGTATAATTTATGTGGTTTTTTGCGTTTTTATGTCAGAAGGAGTTGAAAATGCATGTTTACTCTTCCAAATTGACCATGGATTGCTAGTCAAAATTGGCTTCATTGTTTTGTTTGTCGGTACTTTTTTATCTTCGGTTATTATCACCGTTTTTTATAGAGAATGGACCAAGCAACATTGGCATGTAAGCTTAATTGTTTTTATACTATCGGGCTTTCTGCTAACTATGTTGTATGTATTCAGCTAACTTTTTTAGAAATCATATAACGGTGATGAGTATGAATATATATAATCTTTTTAATCGTACTTATCGTTCTTAAATGTCCCAGAACATTCCAAGAATTTGGTGTTAATCAACCTGCTGTCTAAAGATTTGTATTCCTATTGTACTCAACTTTTTATATTTGAGGGTCATAAATTAGTTCATAATCACTTCTGAAACAAATTATTACAGCAGGCTTCCAAGGCTGATGCTTAACCTACCCTAATTATTCTCAGACAGATACTACTATTCCATTTGTCATCCCGGCCTAATCTTATTTTATTTCAGGAACGAACGTTCCGAATAGATTTATATTTGCAGAACAATCGTTCCAAAAATAGAAATTTATCACACATTCAAACATGAAAAAGTTAGCAAACAAAGTAGCCATAGTAACCGGAGCATCTAAAGGTATCGGTGCAGGTATCGCCAAAAGCTTAGCTGCCGAAGGCGCTTCAGTAGTCGTAAATTATGCTTCCTCGACCCAGGATGCCGACAAGGTGGTTGCCGACATTACCAACGCCGGCGGTAAAGCCATTGCGATAAAAGGCAATGTATCCAAAACTGCAGACATTGACAATCTGTTCGCCGAAACTGAAAAGGCATTTGGTAAAGCCGATGTAGTTATTAACAACGCCGGTGTTTACCAGATGGGCACTATTGAAACTGTAACGGAGGAAGAATTTCATCGTCAGTTCAACATCAACGTTTTAGGCCTCCTGTTTATCAGTCAGGCTGCAGTTAAACATTTTGAAGGCAAAGGCGGCAGCATCATAAACATAGGTTCGGCTGTAACGCGTATAACGCCTCCGGGCAGTGCCATTTATACCGCCACCAAGGGTTCGGTTGATATGATTACCGAGGTTTTATCTAAAGAGTTGGGGCCTAAAAGCATCCGGGTAAATGCAATCAACCCGGGAATGATAGAGACTGAAGGAACTCATACCGCGGGTTTCATTGGCAGCGATTTTCATAACCAAATGGTAGCTACCACGCCGCTTGGTCGCATTGGTCAGCC
Source organism: uncultured Mucilaginibacter sp. (assembly GCA_964277815.1). Lineage (GTDB taxonomy): Bacteria > Bacteroidota > Bacteroidia > Sphingobacteriales > Sphingobacteriaceae > Mucilaginibacter. The sequence goes on from CAXYKR010000314.1 coordinate 17,443, forward strand.
GGATGATATTGCTCAGGTTGCCGTGTTCCTGGCTTCTGATGACTCCAAATGGTTGACCGGCGAAAAGCTGCTGGCCAGTGGTGGCGTGCGTTAATTTACCAACTAAAACCGCGTTTCACAACAAACGCAATTAATTACTGTTAAAAATAAATAGCTTTGCCCTTACACGGGTAAAGCTATTTTGCAATGGCACGAACTAAAGATTTTGACGAGAAAGATGTACTGTCCAAGGCTGTATGCCTGTTTTGGCACAAGGGCTACAATGCCACCTCAATGCAGGACCTGGTTGACCATTTGGGCATCAGTCGCTCCAGTTTGTACGATACTTTTGGCGACAAACATTCGCTTTATCTAAAAGCTTTGGACGCTTACCAGCAAGCCGGCGTTCAGCGGATAGATAGAATGATTGCCGGTGCCGCCACGGCTAAAGAGGCTATCACCCAACTTATCGGCTTGTTTACCAAAGAAGTTTTGAACGATGAGCAGCAAAAAGGCTGTTTTATGGTGAATGCCGAAATTGAAACGGCGCCGCACGACACCGCCGTAAACGAGCTCATAACCAAAAATGAGCAAACCATGGAAGATGCTTTTTACAAAGTGGTGGCCCAAGGGCAGCAAAACGGTGATATTACTTCCAAAACCGATGCCCGTGCGCTGGCCCGTTTCCTGATGAATACTGTTAAGGGCATCCGCGTTTCTGTGCGCTCTGTTAAAGACGAAGCTTTTTTTGATGATATCATCAATACTTCATTGCAGGTTTTGAATTAAGTTTGGCTGCCTTTTTCAGTTTACGTAAAAAATGCTTCAGTCTTTCTTTAAAACATGAAAATAGATGGGCGTACGCTTTTTAAAACCCAGACTTTCGTACACCTGGATAGCACGGTAGTTATCGTGCCTTACGTGCAGGTACGGAATGCCAGATGCGGATAATATCCGGTTAACCTGGTAGCCTAACAATTGCCGGGCATACCCTTTGCCTAAATAATCGGGATGTGTACAAACGGCACTGATTTCGGCGTAGGGTTCGGCATGCAGCCGCTGACCAGCCATCGCAACCAGTTTCTCCCCGTCAAAAATACCAGTGTAATGCCCAAATGCAATGGTACCACTGCCAAATGGCCCTGGGTTGGTCAGTTTGGTAAGCTCCAGCATTTGCGGTACGTGTACATCGGTCAGCGGTAAAATCTGCACCTCGCCAGCGGTTACTGGCAACATTTCGGCCGACTGGTACACCATTTGAAACCCGTCCATTCCGCTTAGCAAAGTCCAGGGCTCGGGGATATCAATTTGAGTTGGCAAAGCCAGGAGTTTCACACTTTGCTTAGGCAGGGCATAGTATAGTTGCAACAAATGCTGTTCGTCAGCTTTCCTTAAACCAACAAATGGCGATACGTCCGTGCCAAAGTACTGGCAAAATTCATTGCCGCGGGCGAGATTTTTGTTGCCGGTTTGCAAGGCATACCAAGCCGGGTTGTCTAACACATGCTCCATGGCAGGCAAACCTATTAAATTTTTTGCAGGCATTACCCTATAAGTAATTCGCGCAAATTGCATTGTCGTAATATCCTACCAAATGAAGGAGACGAGAAGCATTATCTTGCAAACTAAATTAACTCGCTGGTATGTTACCTGTTTTGATGTCGCCAGTTTTACTCAGTGTATATTCCTTTTTTTGGCCTTTGTTGTCGACTTGTAAAGTCATTATCTTTAAGTGATTGGTGAGTTTGGCAGTAAACTTCATCTTTTCATCTGAGGTAACGATACGCCTTCTATTTCCTTGCTGCACAGGCTGGTTTACATCCGCAAAGCGAGGTTCACCAGTAAAATTTATTTGGCCCTGCACCAAGAAGATGTCCGAACGAGGAATAGAAGTTGATAATACCTTATACTGGGCCGACCAGCCATGACCTTTAGTTTCTATTCTTAGTAAACCAGATGGGAAAAATCTAATTCGTTCGACATTATCGTTTTTGCTCAAATTGGTCCATTCGCCTACTAACGGAACTTTTACATCATCAGCACTTACCGAATAGCCAAAGCCAAATATCAGCGCAGCCAAGCTTAAAGATTTGATTAAATTTTTCATAGATGTAAGGTTATTTAATGTCAACAAAAGCAGTCTCTTAAAGTGTTTGAGGCAAGCTTTATTTGTTAATAAGCAATTTACGAATTGCCGGATAATGGAGTTAGTGAATTAACAAATTTTAACATTCACAGGCTATCTAAATGGATTACCTTTATCAAAAAGTCGGTTATGAAAAGTCTCCTTATCACAGCAACAATTTTAGGTGTAACAAGCTTGTGTGCTCAGGCACAATCATCCGAAAAATCCGGCGTAGCTTCAAAAGCAACGGATAACGCTGTAAAAGTCATTGTGATGATTACACGTGTTGATACATCTAATCTTAACGGTAAAACCGAATTGCATTTGAGTACTAATCAGTACAAACAGCCTTTACGGGTAACCATTGTCAATCTGAAAAAGGAACAAACTAATGCATTTTTTCGCGGTGAACATGTGCTGGTTACCGGAAATATACGTTTGAAGAAAGGTTACCGTGAAATAGTAGTGAGCAATCAATCGCAAATCAAACCCATACTTACAGATAACGTTGTGGGGTCCGGAGGCTTTAATTAAAAACAGCTTAAAATTTTGTTTGCTACAGCCCGATACCTGTATTTTGCAATTAAATTACGTTGAGAAAGTTATGCTTGCTACAGTTTCTAAATACCTTGATAAACTGTCTAAAAAGTATAACTCACTGTTATACTGAACGTATTGGCTAAATGAAACAAAAAACTGTCGTAATTTCCTGCGCTCCTCCACTTAATCAGGTTCAATCTGCCGGACTGCAACAGCTCTTTAAAGATTTTGAAAGCAAAGGCTGCCGTGTTTTTTATTACGGCAATGCACTTAACACGCAGTTTGACCGATATACGCATAAAAATTTATCCCACAATAAAATACTCTATAAAGTCCCCTTTTACTGGGTTCTGCGGCATATTGACCACGATAAATGGATTACCCGAATTGCGCATCACTATCCTCCGGCAGATCAACACGTAGCTGATTATAAATTACTGAAAGCAATTGTACGGTCAGCCGTCCAGTATTTTTGCGCGGTAAAGCCAGACCTGTTTATATGCTGGAACCCACACTCGCCTACATTTGGCCCAATAGCAGATACCGCCCGACTGATGGGTATCAATACCGGGGCTATCGAATGGGGACTATTGCCCGGCACCTACATATTGGACAAAAATGGAACCCTGGCAGACAGTGAGATTTTTAATCATGCAGTTACTTATTCCAATCCTGAAAAATTTCGGGTTACTGGCGAACAGATTTTTAACGAGTTAATTAAAGGGAGTACAAGTTTTTACCAGCAAAATACGGAACCTTTGCCCGAAGAACTCAATAATTTGAGTGACCGGCATACCAAAGTACTGCTCATCGGCATTGATATGGTGGATTCCGGCTCGTTACCTGAAACCGGACCCGACCGTTTGGGCCTGCTACCATTTCATAAGACCTGTAGCGAACAAGCGATAGATATCGGTGAATCGGACGCTGATTTTAGGGTAATATTGAAACCTCATCCAAGTCACAACTACAACCCGCAAAGCGGAAAAATTTCGCCTAATTGTTGGATTGTAAACAGCAACCCCGATGAGTTGATTAAATGGGCGGATGTTGTGGTTTGCAGCGGCTCTAAAATGGAATTCTCGGCTCTTTTGGCCGGTAAGCCGCTGGTAAATATCGGCGCCGGCATTTTGTATAATAAGGGGTGCAGTTACGAAATTGATACACCTAAGCAACTGCGCGAACAAATTTTACAGGCAAAACAGCAAGGTGTTACATCAAAACAATTACAAGCTTTTAAGTTGTTTTTGGGCTTTTTGCAGGAGGACTACTTATACGTTTACAACCAACCGCACAGTAACGCAACCGTGATTTACCGCATGTTTAAAAAAGAGTCTGTTCTGCAGTCTTTAAGAAAATCGTTTTTCAAGTAAGCAATTTATTCGTTTACGCTATATACTTTGGGTTGATATGCCATATTTTTCCTGGCCTTTTTGCCAAATTTATATAAGTGAAAATTCATGTTGAGCCAAAGCGCCAAACCCAGTTTTTGCACATAAACTTTTTGCCGGAGTAGGTCTTTAGCTATTGATAATGGCAGATTGAGATGAATAAGCAGCCTCAAAAAATCACGAAACGTCTGTTTTTCGAGGTAAAGTCGTTTAGCGTACGGCAAATCTGCGGTTAATACCGGTAAATCATTTTTCCATTTTTGATGCAGCTTAATCGTTTCCATCATCCAAGTGCGGGTGTAGCTGCCTTCTGACAGGTGGGTAAGTAATACATCATAAGTTACCACTACCTTGTATTGCTTCCCTAACCTCAACGAAAAATCTAAATCGTAGCAATGGAAACCGGCAAAAGTTTGCTGGTCAAACTTCATTTGCTGCGCAATGGTCTTGGTTGTGCATAACCAAACACCGTCTACCGCAGCTACCTCGGTGTACTTTTGGTTAAACGGATTTTTGTACTGCAAAACATGTTCTTCAGGGCCTTTGTTTTTAAAACCTTGTACAATATTCATACAATCGGTATAACTCGTGGCGTTACCCCATCCCGACGGCGAAAGAGTTTTATAATAGCTACCAGCCACGCCAACCAGTCCAATACCAGTTTCAGTTTTCAGTAAATCCACCACCACGCTGCCCCAGTTTTGGGTTTGCAAAAAGATATCCTCATGCATGAAGCACAACAGGTCAAAGCTGGACTGAGCGGCGCCACGGTTATAAACCTCGCATATGCCGGCCGAACTGCCGCGATTATCAATGGCAATTACTTCGAAAGCAACTCCGATGGTTTCAGCTATGTTTTGTTTTACAGCCGCAAGCAGTTGTGGATTTACCGAGCAGATTATAACAGATATCATTGACGTAAAAGTAAACGGTCCGCGATAAAAACCACGGCTTTATTTGCATTTAGTGCTTTTACTGTCGAACACACATTGTTTTAAACTATAATGAGCGCAGCTTTTCTTCTTCAATATCAATTAGTTTTAAATGCTTGCGAACCACATCTTCGTCAAAGTGTTCGTCTGTTTCGTTTCTTTTTAATAACCATTCGCGCTGCTTATTGAGCAAATTTAAATAGATGTTCAAGCTTTCTTCGGTAAAAGCAGCCTCCGGGTTATTGTTGCTTTTGCCCTCCCATTTAGCTGCCAGTTGCTGCAAAATGGACGAGTGCTCCCACTGGCCGGCGTAAGCTGTTTTTAGCTCTGCAAGAGCATAAGCCGACATTTCCCGGTGTATTATATTTTCAGCTTCTTCTTCCGACAACTCGTCCTCATAAAAGTATTCCGGTAATTTGATGCGGGCTATCAGCGTTGGCAGGGTGAGTCCCTGTAGCAATAACGTTCCGAGTATGACGATGAAAGTGATGAATAAAATAAGGCTTCGCTGCGGAAACGCGGCGCCGTTATTCAGATGTACCGGGATAGATAAAGCAGCCGCCAGCGAAACCACGCCACGCATACCCGTCCAGCCTAACAGTATCGGCGTTTGATAACCCGGATGACGTGCATCGGCCACGGTAATAAAGTTGCGCGCAATCAGCGTTACAAAAACAGCGCTATAAGCGGCTATAATGCGTACAATGATGAGTGTAGCAGTAATCATCAAGCCATAACCAATAGCACCTGCAAAGCTGCTCCCCTCCTGTTTCAACCCGGCGGTAATCTCGGGCAAATCAAGCCCAATAAGCACAAATACAAGCCCATTAAGTACAAAGGCCAGGCTCGACCACACATTGATGCCACGCAGCCTCGAACTGCTGTTTAAAAACCAGTGCCGTTTGTTAGAAAGTAAAAGTCCGCCGCTTACTACAGCCAACACGCCCGAGCTATGTACTTCTTCAGCAGCGATGTACATGACGTAAGGTGTAACCAGGCTCAGTACCGTATCAATATTAGCATTAGTAGGTAAATGCCGGTGCGCTTTCATAAAAATCCATCCTATCATCAGGCCAATACCAATACCACCTAACAGCATCCAGCCAAAGCTTAGTGCAGCGCTGTACCAAATAAACTGCCCGGTTGCCACGGCTATTAAAGCAAACCTAAAGATAATTAATGACGAGGCATCGTTAAGTAAACTTTCTCCCTCTAATATAACCGACACACGCTTAGGCACCTTAACAAATTGCATAATGGCTCCGGCACTTACGGCATCGGGCGGCGATACTATACCACCCAACAAAAAACCTAAAGCCAGCGAAAAACCCGGAATGATGTAATTAGCCACAAAAGCTACAGATAGTGCCGTAAAAAACACCACTACAAAGGCAAAACTGCCAACAATTCGCCGCCAGCGCCAAAGCTCTTTCCACGAGATAGCCCATGATGCCTCGTAAAGCAGAGGCGGCAAAAAGATGATAAAGATAAGCTCGGGCGTAATATGTACCGACGGTATAAAAGGCATAAAGCTGATAAGCAACCCTGCCGCCACCAACACCACCGGATAGGCAATCTTGATTTTTTCGGCCAGCATAACCAGCAATACAATTGCAATAATCAGGCTGATATAAAACGGAAAGTGATCGGTCATGAAGCTAAAATAAGCATTACAAGTAAAGGTTGTAAATCCTGGTGCAAAGCTTTTCGACAAGTTATCAGTAAAATAATTTTTAGAAACACTTGCTTAATAAAAACTAAACTATTAGTTTTACATCAGACAATTAAAAGTCACTAAACCTTATCATTTTTTCTTTTCAAGCTAATGAAAGCAAACCCTTATATTGCTGTCCATTTAGTTGCTATGTTAAAACCGATACTTTCTCTGCTACTTGCACTTACCATTTCTGCCGCTGCGTTTGCTCAGGCCAAACATCAATATGTGAAAATTGAAACGCCACAAGGTTCATGCATTGTCATCCTGTCTAACGAAACACCCGTGCATCGCGATAATTTTATCAGGCTGGTAAAAATAGGATACTTTAATAAAACCACCTTTAACCGCATCATTAAAGATTTTGTGGTGCAAGGCGGCGACCCCGATTCGCTATATGAGAAGCCGCATGTTTTGAATGCTGAACAAAAATGGATAGCACCTGAATTTAGACCAAATTTGTTTCACAAACGCGGCGCCTTGGGTATGGGTCGCGACGATAACCCGACCAAGTCCTCGTTTACCACGCAGATATATTTGGTTGATGGCAAAAAAGTAACCAACGGCAGGCTTGACACCATAGAGAAGAAATTCAACACCCACTTCAGTGCTGCCCAACGCGAGGCCTACACTACCATAGGCGGTCAGCCCTCGCTCGACCAGCGCTACATGATATTTGGCGAAATTGTACAAGGGCTGGATTTAATTGATAAACTTACGGCCCTGAAAGTTGATAAAAATGGTAACCCGGGAACGCCGGTTTGGATGAAGCTGACTGTGTTGAACGCGAAAGAGGCAGCTAAACTGGAGAAATAATGGTAAGAGTTACCTGTCTGCAACTCCTATTCACTGTTGTTCATAAAGTCACTTTTAAGGCATGCAAAGAGGTTTACTTTAGTAAGCTTGCCATTCATCTTACTTTCTAAAAGCCAAACTAACACAATCCCCAAAGCATACATCAACATATCCATCCACGAAAACTGCGTGCCTATCATAACACAGGCAAAGCGGTTACACTGTAAATCCAACAATTTTACAACTTGCAGCTACTGCATAGTTTCGGTTAAATAAGCAAATGGAAACACTCCTGCTGCAACACGCCGATGACCTGACGATATAAAACTCTTTACAAAACAATATAGCAGGATAACGACTAAAAAGTCGCCGCCATATGGCCTAATCCAGTTATCCTGAACAAAAATGCCAATAAAAACCTCGACGGAAAGCAATACTAAAGTTAGATAGAAATAGCGGTTGTTAAATTGGAAAGTCATAATTAAAAAATCCTCTAAAGTCCGTTTTGCAAAGCTTGTGCAACCTTGTTGTTGCTCATAAGCAAGCTTCCAACAGCTAACTCTACGGCAAAAAACAGGACATCTAAAAATATTTTAAATTTCACTTTGCAATTCAAAGTACTTAATCTTACTTTGCATATCAAAGTACTTTTCAAAACTGAACACATGACACATTCTCAAAACTTAAATCAAAAACCTCAGTCTGTATCGGCATTAGTTAAATGGATGTTGTTTGGCGGCGGCATTGCGTTGGCTGCCATCTTGCTTTTTGTGATTAGCCCCGGTAAAGGGAAGCCCGAATGGGGCGCTTATTGGATGATGAGGCCTTTAATTTTAACACCACTGGTCGGAGCATTTGGAGGTGCATTGGCATACCGTATTACCATACTGGGTTTAAATGGAATATTAACTCTTGTTATCGGCATTGTTGGATTTTTAATCGTGTTGTGGATAAGTATAGTGCTGGGGTTAAACGGAACGATGTGGGATTGATGTGCAAGGTCTATTTACTATTTTTCCAATTATAAAATATAACCTTATGACCTATACCTTATCACAGTATTGCAACTATTCATATTCCTTAAAGTTTCTGAACAAATTAACATTCGTACTTGCATTGCTTGGCTTAATACCATGGTTAAAATGGTTTTCTGTAGAAATCAGATACCCACTCGCAAACTTTTGGTGGAGAGGATTGCTGGGTAGCGTTAGTTTACTGATATTCTTGGTCCTATCATTTATCCGTATTTTAAACAAGGATAAATGGTATTCAGCCTTAGCCATTTTGTTGTTCCCGTTCGCCATCATCATGGCTGGCTTAATGACTCTGATTTCAATTATCCCGACTCCAGAATGGTATGATGTAAGTTTTTACCAACATCGCAATCGATATCTAATTGTAGAGCGTAACGACGGATGGGCATTTACCAACGTGAGTTACCGCTATGCAATTACATGTCCACTTAGTAAAAACTTCCGTTTAATTAAACGCAGCGAACCTTTAGATCATAATCCTGAAAATTTGGCGTGTGAGATTATACAGTTTGAGGGTTTGTTATGGAAAAAGGTAGACATCAAAGTCCACTAACCGATTTATTTATATGCTAAACAAATCAACAGAACTCTACACGCTCATCGTCATCACTCAAAACAATTGCCTCTGTCATGAAACAAGAAATCATCACTCACCTCAACAATCCTGGCTACTTAGAAAAACTCTACCGTTCTAATAAAAGTTTATTCAAACAGGAGTTCAATGCGCTACATCCGGAATTTCCAAACAATGATGTGGCTCGTTGCTGGCACGAACGCTTGTACTACAAAGCCGACGATAACACCTGGGGCAAGCGTTACGAATTAACGTTGGTCATCGTCCTGGCACTCGTAGCCGGATGCATCGCTAAAATACCCTATTTCTTTCAAATAGACCCCGACCGATTCTTTTCCCGCAATATCGGCTTTGTTATATTTCCGATATTGACGGCATATTTTGTTTGGAAAAACCGTTTAAGTTTTGGTAAGATAGGCATCGTTGCAACAGTGATGGTGATTGGATTAGCGTTTATCAATTGGCTACCTGCCAACCACAAAAGCGACACCCTAACACTTTCTTGCATCCACTTATTACTGGTTCTGTGGTCTGTTTTGGGCTTTGTTTTCGCAGGCAATGATAATTACGGTGAAGTTAAACGATTAAGTTATTTAAAATATAACGGCGAACTTATTATTATTACTACACTCATCGTCATCGTCGGAGCCATTACCACGGCCATATCCATCAACCTGTTTTTAATGGCGGGGTTTCCGATCAGGGATGAACAATTGAAAAACATACCAATTTTTGGTTTGCCGGCAGCCATCATGATGGGTACCTATCTCACTCAGAGTAACCCTCAATTAGTCGGCAAAATATCCCCGGTGATTGCCCGTTTGTTCACTCCATTAGTGCTGGCAGTACTGGTGATTTACCTGATAGTTACGTCAACAAGTAATCATAGCCTTTATCACGACCGTGACTTTTTAGTAATCTACAATATTTTGCTAGTAGCCGTAATGGCACTTATCTTTTTTTCTGTAGCCGAAAATGAGAGTTTGTCCGCAAGTAAATCACAACTATGGATTTTGCTACTGCTTTCTATTGTGACCATCATCGTAAACAGCATGGCACTGTCGGCTATCGTAATTAGAATTGCTGAATGGGGACTAACGCCCAACCGTGCCGCCGTTGTAGGGAGTAACATACTTATCTTGCTAAACCTGTTGCTGGTAACTTATCAATTAGCACGAACCCAACTGCGTAAAACCGAAACAGACAAAGTAGGAAAAGCCATTGCGCAGTACCTACCAGTTTATTTCTTTTGGGCAGTAATTGTAGTTTTTGTGTTTCCGTTTTGGTTTGGATTTAGATAATACGCCTTTTTAAAAACCAGAAATGACTTTAGTAACAAAGCGCAGAAAACAACGGCTGCATTTTATTACTAAAGTCATTTATCAAATTTTACTTACGGTACTAAAACAATCTTCCCATGCGTGTGCCGCTGTTCCAGGTCATCGAAGGCTTGTTTTACCTCGGTAAGCGGATAGGTTTTAGCTATCGGAAACTCGATCACCCCGGTGTGTATCATGTCGGCCAGCTCCGACAGTACCCAAGGGTGCGCGGCGCTCTGACTTCCGTCTGTTTTAACACCATATTTTTCGGCGGCTTCAAAATCAATGACGGTGTTAATGCGGTCGGGCGCTACACCCAGTTTAACAGCTAAATCAACGTAACCTTTGCCAAACAAATCAATAAACGCATCCGGTTTTTCACCTCCTAAAGCGTCTTGCAGGCGTTGTTCTATTCCGTCGCCATGAGCAACCGGAGTGGTACCATGGGCCTTTAACCAATCATGGTTTGCTTCGCTGGCAATGCCTATAACTTTGGCTCCCTGGTTATGCGCCAATTGCACGGCTACCGAACCTACGCCGCCGGCGGCACCCGAAATTATAACCACATCGCCGGTGTTTATCTGTACCGCATTTACAGCCGCATAAGCGGTGGTGCCTGCTACAAACAAGCCACCAGCCTGCTCCCAACTTACATTTTCAGGCTTTAGTACTACCTGTTCTTCAGGCAGCATTACGTATGCAGCATGGGTATCGCGGTTGTTGCTGTAACCTATCACCTCGCGACCAGCTTCAACCATGGTTACGCCCTCGCCCACTGCTTCTACCACACCGGCCACATCGCTTCCTTGTCCGGATGGAAAGGTTGATGGGAACATCTTTTCCATATAACCCTGCCTGATGGCAGCTTCACCGGGGTTTATACCTGCGGCTTTAACTTTTATCAGCACCTGGCCTGGTCCGAGTATGGGTTTGGGCAACTCCGCAATGTACAATACTTCAGTCCCACCAAAATCATCGTAGCGCACGGCCGGATATAAATCATCTTCTTCTGCGTTTTTCATGTCAGTATTTTTGAGTTTAATAACCTGCAAAAGCGGCTGATTGTTCTTAACCGCAAGCAATCACCCCCCCGCAAGATGCTGTTCCTTGAATTTCAATGATGATGAAAAAAATAGCTGTAGATGCTTGACCTAATCAACGTTAATCAAGTTGCTTAAAAAAGACGATTATGATAATTAACGATATATTACAGCAATACAGCCCTGGCGCGGTAGCTTCAGATTTTTAATGTACTCGCTCAAAGTTGCTGTAAAAAAATAGTAGCTGATGTGCTGCAAGAACTACAGCACAACGGAAGAGTAAACTTAATTAGCCAGGAGATGGCTCATGATTTTCGCAATATTACGGGCATCGTCAACGCCGCGGTGATGCGTACCTGTTAGTGGTATGTTCAACATCTTAAGCGCACCAGCCATACCAATACCGCGACTCAGTTTGTGCTGCTCGGCAAAAAACATCTTTACATTGATATGCTGCGACGACATCGGGTAATTTATACCGAATTTGGCACATTGCTCTTTCAGCATTTGCTTGTCATAAGCACCGTAACTGGCCCAAGTCAGTGTTTTGCTGCCATACTCATCTTCTAAAATTTCGCAAGCTTCTTTCAAGCTAAAGCCGTCCTGCTCTAACATGGCCGGAGTTATGGAGGTGAGTTTCGTACAAAACGTGCTGATTTCGGAGTGTACGGGCTTAATCAGTATGCCCTCGTTCCTGATAATGCGACCGGTGTAGGCATCCATTTTGCAAATGCCAATTTCAATAATCTCGCTTCGCTGTCGCTGGTAGTCGCCGTCTTGCTCCCAGCAAGTGGCCTCCAGGTCAATGATGATAATTTCATCAGTTGTTTCCATATATTTTTAATTTAGTTTAGCAACTGCTTATGCAGCCCCCTAGAATATACTGAAAATAATTGATTTATTCAACTAAAAATTCACTGACAGTCAGGTTGTATTTTACGAATCTGCCACTGTATCGTAACGGTGCTAATACTGTCCGTATCCGTACATGACTGTTAATTAATCTTATTATAAAACACTAAAATACAATCACATACACCTATGGCATGGCTTTTAACAATTTAGGTTATCAATTCAATTTCCATGATTAAGAACTACCTAAAAATAGCTTGGCGAAATATTTTAAAATACAAAGGCTTTTCGCTCGTTAACATTGGCGGGCTCGCTTTGGGGATGGCCAGCTGTTTGTTACTCATGCTATACGTCAACTATCACCTAACCTTTGACACTCAGTTCAAGGATATTGACCGGGTTTACACGGTAGAGAATAATCAGAAGGGCGACGGTAAAACATACACCTTCGCATCCACACCGCGACTGGCCGCCACTTTTATTAAAAGCGAAATACCCGAGGCGGTTGAGGCGGTTCGGGTGGTTGACTACGGCGGCATGGGCTTGCTGACCTATAATAATCAGCGTTTGAAAAAGGCTGGCATGTTTACCGATGATGGCTTTTTTAATGTTCTTACTTACCAATTTATCAAAGGTAATCCCCAAACAGCCTTAAAATCGCCCAGCTCTATTATAATAACCGAAAGCCTGGTTAAAGCGCTTTTTAAGGATGAAAATCCTCTGGGCAAAATTATTACCCGTAATAATCAGGTACCTTTTACGGTAACCGGGGTTATTGCCGACCCGCCAGCCAATTCTACCTATCATTTTGATTATATGATGCCTTGGGTGCAATTTGAAGCTGCTAACACCTGGGCCAAAACTTCGGGCTGGGGAAGCAATTTTAGCCGTACCCTGGTCAAATTGAAAGACCCATCAGCTTTGAATAAAGCCAACGGCATTTTAGGAAAGCTGATTGCCCGGCAAGACCCCGGCAACACCAACCAGCTGTTTTTATACCCTTTCGGCAAGTTACACTTGTACGGGCGGTTTGAAGATGGCAAAGTTACAGGTGGATTGATAAGCCAGATTCAATTGTTTATTACGCTGGCTGTTTGCCTTTTGTTGATTGCCTGTGTCAATTTCATGAACTTGTCGACCGCACGGTCTGAGGAGCGGGCTAAAGAAGTGGGCATCCGCAAGGCCATTGGTTCGGGCCGAACGCTGCTTATCGGGCAGTTTATGACGGAGTCGCTCATACTTTCCATGCTTTCAACCATCATCGCCGCGGCGTTGGTAGCTATGACCTTGCCGTATTTTAACACGCTTTTGAGCGTACAAATTAGCTTACCGCTTACTAACCCGCTGGCATGGCTGGTGTTGTTAGGCATTGGCTTATTAACCGGCGTTATTGCCGGCAGTTATCCTGCGTTTTATTTATCCTCCTTTGAGCCTATTAAAGTATTGAAAGGCTTTTTTAAAGGCGGCGGTTCGGCTTTATCATTGCGCAAAGTTTTAGTGGTGGTACAGTTTTCGTTTGCTGTATTTTTGATTACGGCCACTATTTGTATTTATTATCAGTTAAAATACGTTCAAGCAAAACCTATAGGCTTTGATAAAAATAACCTGGTAGAAATTCCGGTAGAGGGTACGCTGCAAACACAAAGTGCTGCGTTGATTAATGAGTTAAAGCAGGCCGGGGCCATTACCAGCGGCACTACATTATCGCAAAGCATTACCCAATCGGGCAGCAATAGTTGGGGCGTTACCTGGCCGGGTAAGCCTGATAATCAGCAGATTTTGTTTGACATTTTGCATGGTGGTAACGATTTTACCAAAACTGCCGGTTTGAAACTGTTAGAGGGGCGCGAATTTTCATCATCCAACGCTGCCGATACCGCGCGCAAAACAGTAATGATCAACGAAACGGCAGCTAAGGTAATGCATCTTAAAAACACGATAGGTGCTGTAATTAAATGGGGTGACCAGCCAGCTACCATCATTGGTATCTACAAAGATTTTGTTTGGGGCTCGCCTTACTCAAAAATAGCGCCTATGATATCGATGTACAATAGTCCAGGCGACGTTATTGACCTGCGCCTTAATCCGGCTAAAAGTATTACTGCCAACATCGAGATTATCAATAAAACGCTTAAAAGTATCAATCCTGCTTTCCCGCCGCATATCAATTTTGTAGACAGCGATTTTGAGGCTAAGTTTCAGAATGAAAAACTGTTGGGCACACTGGCTAACGTGTTTGGCGGCCTGGCCATATTCATATCCTGCCTGGGTCTCTTTGGATTAGCTGCCTATGCGGCCGAACAACGCATCAAAGAAATTGGTGTACGCAAAGTATTGGGTGCAAGCGTAATAGGGTTAACAACCTTATTATCTAAAGACTTTTTGAAGCTGGTGCTGATAGCCATTGTTTTGGCCATACCGGTATCGTTTTACAGTTTAAACCAATGGCTTCAAAAATTTGAGTACCGTATCAGTATAAGCTGGTGGATGCTGGTGATGGCTGGTTTGGCTACTGTCGTGATTGCCATTGCAACGGTAAGCTACCAGGCGCTTAAAGCATCGTTGGCAAACCCGGTAAAGAGCTTACGAAGCGAATAAGGTTGAGCATCATTTTTTGACAATGTTATCTTCAAAAAAGTGAGTCAACAGGTTTGGTTTAAAAACTAAGTCCTGTTGACTCACTTTATTATAATACTACCAGATGAGTCAACAATAGTCGATTACAGCTTGTAAGATTCCGTGCGGATTTCTACCAACAATTCTTCAGGATTGCTTAACGGTGGTAAATCAGGCAAGTCTGATTCAGCAAATAAATCTTTGATGAGTTCCATTTTTTCGTCGGCCATTTGCATGAGTGCGTCAAACTCAAACTCGCCGGCGCGAATTTTAAGTAAAAAGTCGCGGTCGTGCCGGTAAACTCTTACTTCGTGATGCAGGGCTATCTCTTCGGCCATATTTAATAGCCTGAAGGTGTGCATCATGTTTTTGGCGTCGTAATTTTTACCGTGACTCAGCGTGTTTTGGTAACGGTGTTGATTGCGTTTCTCTTCCCACTGTTTATACTCCCTATATTCGCGGCAATAAACCGAATAACCTTCTTTATTAAAATTCATTACGGCCAAAGGTTCTGCGTCTTTAGGCACAATACTCAATTGCACATCATCCGCATCATCACCGGAGATAACGCCGCGCAGCGTTCCTGCTGCTAATTGTGACCGGTGGTAAAGCAGGTATGCGTCTCTGAAATGCGGCAGACTGGTCAGGCCGCAGTCCTGCTGGTTATAACCCATCGTTGTCAGCCATCCTTTTAGCGGTACAGTATCGTTTCGATAAATTACCCAACAAAAATCAATCACCGATTTACGTTCGGTATCCAAGGGCTTATTGATTTTTTTATTAAGCCCCCTTGCTTTTCTGATTTGCGTTTGAGCATAGCCTGCAAACGTATCCAGGCAGAGTTTGGATAAAAAATCTTCTGGTTTGACCAACTGCATCAGCGGATGCTTTTGCAAAACAAACTGCGCCGGGGTACTCAGCAATTCGAGCATCGACGGATTGTTTTTTGAAAGCAAGTCCAGAAAACGTCCTATCTCAAAATAAACTTCATCCTGGCTATCATTGGCAATTTGCTCCTGCCGCGTAAAGCCGTATAGCTGCTTTTGAGGTATAATAAACACGCCCTTTTTGTCAATGTCAGACGTCGAAACATTGAGGTTATAAGCCGTGCTACCGCTGATGCAATCCAACAAAATCAATTGCTTATGCTGAGCAATGTCAGGATAAGTCACCATGTTATAAATTTTCTAAAAAGCGCGTCAAGCTCTACGGTTGTCTGTTTTGCACTGTCTAATGCAGCTATTTGCTCCCGGCAATAGGCAAGTGTAGCTATAAGCCGTTCGTTTACCGCTTCTACCGGAGCCGTCAGCGCTTTTTCATCGGCAGCCTGCTTCTTTATCATCAAATCGTCAATGGCCGTTTGAATCTCTTTATCCTCCACCAGCGTTCTCAGTGGTTCAAACTCCATAGGTGGCAAGGTTTGTTTTTGCACTATCCACAAACAGGCTAAGGCCGGTCGTAGCGCGTAGAAGTAACGTTTCAGTTTTACCTGTTCGGCTTGTAAATCTTGAGTGAGTGTATTATGCGCCATCGACAAATAGTGATTGGCACTTGCCCTGGGCGAAAAATACCGGGGCATTAATGCCTTTATTTCTCCAGCAAACGCGTCATCTTGCCGATATACGATGGGCGATTGCAGCCATTCGTATAAAGGGCTATTTGATTTCAAGAAGAGTTGCAGTGCTTTTTTCAAGTCCCAACCGCCAATGTCGAGCACTTCGTTAACCGGCAAACCCAATGTGTCGGCTGTGGCAGCTATTTGCAAATAATCATTAACCGGCCGTGCATAGATAAACCGGACATCAAAGTCGCTATCTGGCGAGGCAAAGCCCCATGCCCTACTGCCCGACTCGCAGGCGTACAATATTTTTATTTGATGACGTTGCTCCAATTCGAGCAGCTTTTGTTGGATAATTTCTTTCATAATCGTTTGTTCTCAATCAAACTTGTCCATTATTTTTTTTAGTAAATAATAAAATGGTGAAAGCGCAGCGAAGATTAGCGTAAAATAGACTATCAATTTAGAAATATCGTACGCATCCTTTAACACTTTACTCACAACTAAATGCTGGCTAAGGCGATAAAAAACCAAGGGTGTAACAATAAACGAGCTTACCAATACGATAGCCAAAACCCATCGAATTAACACCGGACTAATTACGATGACACGGTTATGGTTACCTGTCTGCCTCCACCTCCGAATTTCAATCTCATGAAAATAATCTTCAAGCGCTTGATTGAGTTCTTCCCACTTTTGCCAGTTACTCAGTTTAAATTTGCCGTAGTCATCAAGAAAATCAATGTCTGCCCTCACCATTGTTAAATCATCTACAGACATATAGTATTCAATCGCTTCGATGCTACTATATTCACAATCACTCAGCAAATCGCAATTAACTTTATAAGTTAACTCTGCCAACTCTTGCAATGATCTTTTACCTTGAACGTATTGCCCGTAAGCGATACCGAAAATTACGCGGACTGGAATCGGGCTTTCACACGTCGCATTGTGATTGTAAAAAAAGGCTATTATATCTTTTAAAT
>CAXYKR010000315.1:0-15109 GCA_964277815.1 uncultured Mucilaginibacter sp.
ACCGATAGACCATGTAGCCTCAGTAGCCAGTTTCTTTTTAAGCCGTATTGATACCGCTATCGACCCGTTGCTGGATAAAGCTGCCGAAGCCGACCACCGCCATGCAACCGTAGCCAAACAGCTTAAAGGCAAAATAGCCATTGCCAGCGCGCGTGATGCCTATGCTATTTATAAAGAAGTTTTTGGTTCTGAGCGCTTTAAAGCATTAGCTGCCAAAGGTGCCAAGCCGCAACGTTTGTTATGGGCCAGCACCGGGGTAAAAAACAAAGATTATCCCGACCTGATGTATATGGAAGCCTTAATTGGTCCGGACACCGTAAACACCGTGCCGAAAGACACCTTAAATGCATACCGTGACCACGGCGACCCGGCATCCCGCCTGGAAGACGGACTGGAAGAGGCGCGTTATCAATTATACCAGTTAGATGATGTGTTAGGCATCAATCTGCAGGAGATTACCCAGCAGCTGGAAACCGAAGGTATACAAAAGTTTGTAAAACCTTTTGACAGCCTGATGAAGGTGATTGATGAAAAAAGTAAGCAAGTAAGTAAATAACAACATGCAGTCGCCGATTAAATTATTGCTGCTCGACATTGGTGGCGTACTTTTAACCGATGGCTGGGAAACACGTTCGAGAGAAAAAGCTGCAGAGCTTTTTTCTCTCGATGCTGTTGAGCTTAACCAGCGGCACCGGAACACTTTTGACGCTTACGAGTCGGGCAAAATTACTTTAGATGATTACCTGGACCTCAATGTGTTTTATGAGGAAAGACCGTTCTCGCGTCAGGAGTTCAAGCAGTTTATGATGGCCGAGTCAAAACCCTATCCGGACACCATTGCCTTCATCAAGCAAGTAAAACATCATTTTAAGCTACCGGTGGCTACAGTAAATAATGAGCCGCTGGAGCTGAACGAACACCGCATTCATACGTACGATTTAAAAAGCGTTATTGATGTATTTGTGTCGTCGTGCTATGTAAACATGCGCAAGCCCGACCCTCAGATGTACCGCTTAGCACTGAATATGATGCAGGCTAAACCGCAGGAAACTTTGTACATTGACGACCGGAAGGTTTACACCGAAATTGCCGCCAAGCTGGGCATCAATGCCATCCATCACACCGGTTTAGCATCTACACAACAGCAACTGGCCGGTTTCGGGTTGGTATTACCTTGTACACTATAACAAAACATTCAACAATTAAACATTTATAACCACATGGAGCAATATGATTTTGGCATGGTTGGCCTCGGAGTAATGGGCCGCAACCTGCTCTTTAATATAGCCGATCATCAATATAACGTAGCTGGCCTAGATTTAGACCAGGGTAAAGTTGATGCTTTGCAAAACGAGGCGACTGAAAAGCAAAAAGTAAAAGGCACTACCTCGGTAGACGAGTTTGTAAAAATGCTTAAAAAGCCTCGTGCTATTATGCTGCTGGTGCCTGCCGGCAAACCGGTAGACGGTGCCATTGCCAGCCTGGTTCCGTTGTTAGAAAAAGGTGATATCATTGTTGATGGCGGTAATTCATATTTCCCCGATACCGACCGCCGCTTTAACGAGTTGAGCGAAAAGGGAATCCACTTTTTTGGTATGGGCGTATCTGGCGGCGAAGAAGGCGCACGTTTTGGACCAAGCATGATGCCGGGCGGCGATCGTGACGCTTACGACCGGTTGAAACCCATTTTTGAAGCGGTTGCAGCCAAAGTAAACGGTGAGCCTTGTGTGGCGTATATGGGTACAGGTTCGGCTGGGCATTATGTAAAAATGGTGCACAACGGTATAGAGTACGGCATTATGCAGCTGATATCCGAAGTATACGATTTACTCAAACGCGGATTAAAATACAGCGACGACCAGTTACAGCAAACTTTCCAATCTTGGAACGAGGGCGAACTGAAATCATTTTTACTGGAGATTACCGGCGTAGTTTTGAAAAAGAATGATGACGAAACCGGTAAGCGTTTGATAGAAATGATATCGGACGTGGCCCGCGCCAAAGGCACCGGTAAATGGACATCACAAAACGCGATGGATATCCAGGCACCGGTACCGGTTATCGACGCCGCAGTGTCTATGCGAGATTTATCTAAATATAAAAACGAGCGTTTGCAAGCCTCAGAAAAACTGGCCTGGAACAATGCTGCTAACGACAGTGATGAACATGGCGGCTTGGTAGAGCATGTTAAAAAAGCATACCACTTTGCTATGCTCACTGTTTATGCCCAGGGCTTGGCGCAATTGCAACTGGCGTCTAAAGAGTATAAATACGGTTTAAACCTGGCTGAAGTAGCCAAAATATGGCGCGGTGGTTGTATCATCCGCTCAACCTCACTCGAGGATTTTATGCAGGCTTTCGTTAAAAATCCGGAACTGCCTAACATTATGCTGGATGATAACATTGCAGCTACGTTGTTGGATACGCAAGAGGCTGCGCGTTTTACCGCAAAGTTTGCCATTGATAAGGGTATTGCTGCTTCGGCACTGTTATCGGCTGTAAGTTATTTTGATGCTTACCGTACTGCCAAGCTGCCAACTAACCTCATCCAGGCGCAGCGCGATTATTTTGGCGCACACACTTACGAGCGTACCGACCGCGAAGGGGTATTCCATACCCAATGGGAAGAAAAATAGATTTTAAGCCGATACCCGAATAATAAAAACAGCGTAATGAAAACACAAAAAAAAGCACCACCAACCATTATCGTCATTTTTGGCGGTACCGGTGATTTGGCTAAACGTAAATTGATACCGGCGTTTTATAACTTATTTAACGACGGCTGGATGTCGGATAAGTTTGCCATCATTGGCCTGGGGCGTACTAAACTGAACGACGACGATTTTCGTCAACGACTATATGATGGCTTAACCAGCTTTTCCAGAAGCGGCAAGCCGGCCGATGATAAGTGGGCCATGTTTAAAGAAAACATTAGCTACTTCGTATCTAACGCAGATGATGGCAACTCGTACAAAGAACTTGCCCAAAAGCTGGACGCTATTGACGAAAAATGGGGCGCGAGGGCTAACCGTTTATTCTACATGTCGGTGGCTCCGCAATTGATTGGTCCGGTAACCATTCACCTCAATGAGAGTGGTCTGGCTTCCAACTGCGATACCGACCGCATTGTGGTTGAGAAGCCGTTTGGCCATGATACCGAAAGTGCAATTGAATTAAACAAGCTGCTCACCAGTAAATTCAGCGAGAAGCAGATTTACCGTATCGATCATTACCTGGGTAAAGAAACCGTACAGAACATCCTGGCGTTCCGTTTTGCTAATGCCCTTTTTGAACCCATCTGGAATCGTAATTTTATCGATTACGTGCAAATTACCGTTGCCGAGCAGGTAGGGGTTGAAGAACGTGGGGGCTACTATGAAGGTGCAGGTGCGCTGAAGGATATGATTCAGAATCACCTGCTGCAACTGTTATGTATGATAGCTATGGAGCCGCCGGTATCCTTCGAAGCCGAAGAAATTCGTAACCGTAAAATTGACGTGCTACGTGCCGTGCATCGCATTAAACCCGATGATGTGCACAACAATGCCGTGCGTGGGCAGTATGCTGGTGGATGGATGCAGGGCGAAAAAGTGCCCGGCTACCGCGAGGAAGAAGGTGTCAATCCACGTTCGAACACAGAAACCTTTGCTGCCGTTAAATTTTCTATCGAAAACTGGCGCTGGCAGGGCGTGCCATTCTATGTGCGCACCGGTAAACGTATGCAGGAAAAAACCTCGTCCATCACTATCCAGTTCAGACCGGTTCCACACTTGACTTTTGAGCCTTCGCAGGCCGATAGCGTAATGCCAAACCGCCTGACCATAAACATACAGCCACAAATGGATATCAGGCTGAGGTTTATGGCGAAAAAGCCAGGTCTGGAGATGGACCTGAATCCGGCCGAAATGGTGTTTGACTACGCCAGCGGAAAAGATTCGCCCGAGGCTTACGAAACCCTGTTGCTGGATGCTATGGTGGGTGATGCGACCTTGTTTATGCGCAGTGACCAGGTAGAGGAAGCCTGGAAAGTAATTACTCCGATACAGGAGGCCTGGGCATCGCGCGAGTCGTTGGACTTTCCGAATTACAGTGCCGGAACGTGGGGTCCTGAAAGTGCAGAAGCACTGATTGCGCGCCAGGGGCATACCTGGAGTTCGGCCATTCATAAAGGTTAATATTTAATACAAAGCAATGGTTAAAGTATTTGATAACAAGTCGGAAATAAGCACCGCAGCTGCAGAGCTGTTTGTGCAGATTGCTCAGCAGTCGATCAGCCAAAACGGAAAGTTTGTCGTGTCGCTTACGGGTGGTTCGTCGCCCGAGCAACTGTACACCTTACTGGCGCAGCCCGAGTATCAAAATAAGATTGACTGGAGCAAGGTGTTTGTGTTTTGGGGAGACGAACGTTGGGTGTCGTTAAATGACGAGCAAAGCAACGGCAAAATGACCGACCGCACCTTGCTCAGCAAAGTGCCCATACCTAAAAACCAGGTATTTTACATGTGGGAAGACGGCATCAGCGCTGAAGATTATGCAGCTAAATACGAAGATGAAATTCGGAAACATTTGGGTGCAGATTTAAGGTTCGACTTAATTTTGCTGGGTATGGGGCCTGATGGCCACACCGCTTCGTTGTTTCCGCACCAGGAGGTATTGCACGAAACGCAAAAGATGGTAGCAGCCTACCACCTGGATGCCCAAAATATGTACCGCATCACCCTAACGGCGCCACTAATCAACAAAGGTAAACACCTGGTGGTGATGCTGTACGGCGAAAACAAAGCGCCTGCTTTGCATGAGGTGTTGGAAGGTGAGCGTAACACAGAGCTGTACCCGGCGCAATTGCTCAAACCCGAAACGGGCGACATTACCTGGCTGGTAGATAAAGCCGCCGCCAGTCAGTTAAAATCAGTTTAATTTTATTGTTTCATTATACACCCTGTTATGATTTAATCCATCATAACAGGGTTACTATTTCCATTTTTTCAAGATTCTTTAATTAATATCAGCTATGGCAACAGATACAGATTTACGGATAGGCGTTGATTTAGGCGGAACCAATACTAAGTATGCTTTAATTACCGCCGACGGCGATATTTTAGAAAAGGGTCGTTTGAAAACCGGCGACTATCCTGATGCTGCAGCTTTTGTTGATGGCTTGTATGAGCAATTGTTGCCCTTGATTGAAAAACACAATGCCAAAGGTAAATTAAAGGGTATAGGCATTGGCGCTCCCAACGCCAACTTTTTTACCGGAAATATTGAACATGCGGTCAACCTGAAATGGAAAGCTATTGTGCCACTGGCCAAAATGGTAGGCGACAAATTTGGCGTAAAATGTGTGTTGAATAACGATGCTAAGGTAGCTGCCCTTGGCGAACATACCTTCGGCGTAGCCAAGGGCATGACCGATTTTATCATGATTACCTTAGGCACCGGTGTTGGCAGCGGTATATTTGTAAACGGTGGCCTATTGTACGGCTGCAAAGGCAACGCTGGTGAGTTAGGCCACACTGTTATCAGGCACAATGGTCGGTTACATTGGTCAACCGGGCTTAAAGGAACCGTCGAGAGCTACTGCTCGGCGACTGGTATTGCCATTACGGCTAAAGAAATGCTGCAGAATACCGAAATTGAAAGTCAGCTGAGCAAGTATAAAGGTGACGAACTAACTTCCAAGGCAGTTTATGATTGTGCGAGGAATGGCGATGAGCTTGCCATATCAGTTTTTAAATTCACTGGCGAAATATTAGGTGAGGCACTGGCAAATTTTGCGTTGTTTTCATCACCCGAGGCTATTGTACTTTTCGGTGGTGTAATGCGGGCCGGCGATTTGATTTTAAAACCAGCTCAGCAAAGTTTTGAAGAGCATCTTATCGAATCGTATAAAGGCCAAATCAAAATATTAGACAGCAGCCTGGACTTGGACGATGCCGCTATTTTAGGGGCCAGCCGTTTAGTGTAGCCTTGCTGAGCACTGCGTGATTATACAGGTGCATCATCACAGATGCATTAGCGACAACTACCGGTTCTACAATTCGGTTTAGTATCTTTGCGCTGCCTGATTACAGCGCCTGATAGTGAAGCGAAGCATCTTATTGATTTTTCTTTTTGTAACAACCATCATTTCAGCCTTTGCTGAAACTAATTCGCCGTTGGCTCAACTCAACCAGGCCATCAAAAACAAAGCGCAGTATACCCGGCAAAAGCAGCAATGCATCGATTCTCTTAAAAGGCTCAAAGTTGCCGGCACCTCATTGGCCGCGCAATACCAAATCAATAGCCGGCTATATAATGAATATAAAAAGTTCAGAATTGATACAGCAATATTGTATGCGCGGCAAAACCAGGCCATAGGCCAGCAATTAGACAATCCGGCATTGATTGCCGTCGCCCGCATACAACTGGCCAATTTATATTCGTCATCCGGTAAATTTTTAGAGTCGGAAAGTATCCTTAAAGAGCTGAACCCGGCATCTTTAGATAAATCTTTACTGGCCGATTACTATGATGCCCGCATCCAATTTTACGAGCACTACGCTACTAATAGCTTTGACGTAAGTTATGTAAAGCTTATCCGGGCTTATCGCGATTCACTCCTTCGAATACTTGAGCCATCGACAACACGTTACCAAATCAACTTAGCGCAAAGGCAGGTTTATGAGCAGCGCTTCCAAGAGGCACAAAAGGGGCTGAAAGCCTTGTTGAGTGCAAAAC
Source organism: uncultured Mucilaginibacter sp. (assembly GCA_964277815.1). Taxonomy (GTDB): domain Bacteria; phylum Bacteroidota; class Bacteroidia; order Sphingobacteriales; family Sphingobacteriaceae; genus Mucilaginibacter. The sequence goes on from CAXYKR010000315.1 coordinate 6,718, forward strand.
GCCTGCAAAGCGGCGATTATGCTATGGCTACTTACCTGCTGGCGCTTACTTACCGGCAGCTAAAGCAGCCGGATTCGGCCAGGCATTATTATATATTTTCGGCATTAACCGATGTAAAAAATGCAATTAAGGATAATGCTTCGCTGCAAAACCTGGCGGTAATATTTTACCAAGCCGGAGATGTTGACCAAGCGTATCAGTACACGCAGTCGGCTATTGAGGATGCTATTTTTAGCAATGTAAAATTCCGCACCCTGCACATGTCAGAATTGTATAGCATAATCAATACGGCATATCTCCAAAAGGAAGCTAAACAAAAAAGTCAGCTGCAATGGTATGTAGTATTGATTAGTATTCTCACCGTGGGTTTGGTTATCACGATTGTTTACATCTACCGGCAGATGAAAAGGGTGTCGCGCATCAAGGATGAATTGCATTTAACCAGCGCTCAACTGGTCGCACTCAACCAGCAAATCAGCGAAACCAATGTGCAGTTATACGAAGCCAACCAGGTAAAAGAGGCTTACATTGCGCAGTTCTTTGATTTATGTTCGGCTTACATCACCAAACTCGAAGATTATCGCAAATCGCTCAATAAAAAAGCAACCGAAAACCGTTTAGATGAGCTATTTAAAATGCTGCGCTCAACCACAGTGGTAGATAACGAACTGGACGAACTTTACCAAGTTTTTGACAGTATCTTCTTAAACCTTTATCCCAACTTTATCAGTGAGTTTAACGCCCTGTTGCTGCCGGATGAACAAATAGTGCTAAAACCCGGTGCTTTACTGAATACCGAATTGCGCATTTTTGCGTTAATGCGGTTAGGGATTAATGACAGCGTAAAAATAGCTGCTTTTCTGCGTTGCTCGCTAAGTACCATTTATAACTACCGCACCCGCGCCCGTAATAAATCGGCTGTACCCCGTGACGATTTTGAAAGAAGCGTTTTAAAGATTGGTGCGCTGCCTACTGCGGTGCAATAAATGGTCAAAATTGCTACTACTTTTTTTGATTGTTGCTGATTGATGATGTGTTGTAAATCAGTGGATTGCCTTTTGATGTACACTACAATCGGCATTCCATCACATAAAAGCATCTGTACGGAATATTAAGTTTACATCGGCTTGTGTGACCTGTTACGATGGGTTGCATAAGCTGAAACTTGAAACCAATTATTATTCGTATGATGAGAAAAGCGTTGACCAACGCAGTTAAAGCGGCAAAGGGCCTTACCCTCGCCTTGATATTAAATGCAGGGTGCCTGCAAGCGCAAAGCCAGGTACCGGTTTACATGGACGATGCCAAACCCATTAAAGAACGTGTGGAAGATGCCCTAAAGCGCATGACGCTGAAAGAAAAGATTGCCATGATTCATGCCCAATCTAAATTCAGTTCGCCGGGTGTGGCACGCCTTGGTATCCCCGAAAACTGGACTACCGATGGTCCGCACGGTATCCGCCCGGAGGTATTATGGGATGAGTGGTCGCAGGCAGGCTGGACTAACGACTCGTGTACAGCGTTCCCGGCGCTTACCTGCCTGGCTGCCACTTGGAACAAAGATATGGCGCTGTTATATGGTCAGTCTTTAGGCCAGGAGGCCCGCTACCGCAATAAGAACATTTTATTAGGGCCAGGCATCAACATTTACCGCTCACCGCTCAATGGGCGTAATTTTGAGTACATGGGCGAAGACCCATTTCTGTCGTCTAAAATGGTAGTGCCTTACATTAAAGGTGTTCAGCAAAACGGCGTGGCTGCTTGCGTAAAGCACTTTGCGTTAAATAATTCTGAAGGCAACCGGCACACGGTTAACGTTAATGTTGACGACCGTACTTTATACGAAATTTACCTTCCCGCCTTTAAGGCCGCCGTACAAGAAGGCGGTGCCTGGGCTATTATGGGCTCCTACAACCTGTACAAAGGCCAGCATTGCTGCCATAATGAGTATCTGCTCAACAACATCCTAAAAAAAGAATGGGGTTTTGAAGGTGTAGTGGTATCCGATTGGGGCGGCGTGCACGATACCAAGCAAGCCATCACTAACGGGTTAGATATGGAGTTTGGCTCGTGGACTAACGGCTTAACGCTTGGCAAAAGCAATGCTTACGATAGCTACTATCTGGCCGACTCATACCTGGATTTAATAAATGCGGGTAAAGTAGGCACCCAGGAACTCGACGATAAAGTGCGCCGGGTACTGCGCTTGGCTTTTTTAACCACCATGAATAAAAATCGTCCTTTCGGCTCATTTGCTACGGCAGAACATGCCTTGGCTGCCCGTAAAATTGCCGAAGAAGGAATTGTATTGCTTAAAAACACCAATCAAGTATTGCCGGTAAACCTCAACAAAACCAAAACCATAGCGGTAATAGGCGAAAATGCCATCAAAATGATGACCGTGGGCGGCGGCAGTTCATCGCTTAAAGCCCGGTATGAAATATCTCCGCTAGACGGCATACTTAAGCGGGTTGGTAAACAGGCCGAAGTAATTTACGCCCGCGGTTACATTGGCGACACTACCGGTAACTACAACGGGGTTAAAACCGGCCAAAGTTTGGCAGATAAACGCACGGCCGGCGAAGTGATGGCCGAGGCATTAAACGTAGCTAAAAAGGCTGATGTCGTTATCTTCATCGGCGGCCTTAACAAAAGCGACCGCCAGGATGCAGAAGGATATGACCGTACCACTTTAGCACTGCCTTACAACCAGGACAAATTAATAAATGAATTATCTAAAGTAAATAAAAACCTGGTAGTTGTTAATATATCAGGAAATGCCGTAGCTATGCCTTGGATTAACCAGGTGCCGGCTATTGTGCAGGGCTGGTTTTTAGGGTCTGAAGCAGGTAATGCATTGGCTGGAGTTTTAATGGGCGATGTAAATCCGTCGGGTAAATTAACCTTTACTTTCCCGGTTAAGCTTACTGATAATGGCGCACATGCACTGCACGAGTTTCCGGGTACTAAAACCGAGGTTAATTACAAAGAAGGCGTTTTTGTGGGCTACCGCTGGGCCGATGCTCATCAAATTAAATCTTTGTTTCCGTTCGGTCATGGTTTAAGTTATACAACTTTTCAATATGATAAAATAACGGCCGATAAAACAACGATATCGGCGGGCGATAAAATAAGCTTTACAGTTAATGTTAAAAATACTGGTAGCAGGGTAGGGGAAGAAGTGGTGCAGCTATACATCAGCGACCTTAAATCATCTGTGCCCCGGCCGGTAAAAGAGTTGAAAGGATTCGAAAAAATATCACTGCAACCCGGCGAGCAAAAAACAGTAACCTTTACGGTTGACAAAGCAGCGTTAAGCTTTTTTGATGCCGGCAAACACGATTGGGTAGCCGAACCTGGCAAATTCGAAGCCCTGATAGGAGCTTCATCAGCGGATATCAAAACCAAAATCGGCTTTGTATTGAATTAAATGTTAATTATCTAGCGCATCTACAAATTTCTTTAAGATAGCCTGCATTTGGCAGGTAACACATCCGCAGTGGTTTATTCACCTGCGGATGTTTGTTGTTTAGCTGTCAGGTGTTGGCGGCGCCTTTTTTCTTTCGCTTTACTTTTACGTACTTTGCACGCCCACTGACCAATATCCTGAATGTTCAAACGTGTTTATCAATTTTTTGTAAGTCTGTTGTGCCTTGCTATGTTGTTACCTGCTATGGCTTGGGCGCAAAGTTTGGGTACGCCCTATATTCAAAATTTTCCAAAATCTACTTATGCATCGGGTAATCAAAACTGGTCGGTAACGCAAGACAGTAAAGGCGTGATGTATTTTGGTAACGCCGAGGGGCTTCTAACTTATGATGGCCGTTACTGGCAGCAATACAGTTTACCCAACCGGCAAATTGTGAGGGCTGTTGCCGCAGGTAAAAACAACAGGATTTACGCCGGCGGGTTCGGCGAGTTAGGCTATTGGTCGTACCAAAATAACCGGATGGCCTACACCTCGTTAACTTCGTTGCTGCCATCAAAAACTAAGTTGAACGACGAGATTTGGCGAATTTTTAGCGACGCTAACCGCGTTGTTTTCCAATCGTTTACCAATATCTATATTTATCAAAACTCAAAACTTAAGATAGTAAGGCCCGATAGCTCGCTGTTTTTTGTGCACAAGGTTAATGACCGTATACTGGCCGAAGTTGCCGGGCGCGGCTTAATGGAATTAACCGATGACAAGCTGGTGCCATTGCCGGGTTGCTCGGGCATTAGTGGTATTCTTTCCGTTTTGCCATTTAAGAACAACAGCCTGCTTATTGGTACCAATACCCAGGGCCTGTTTGTTTATGACGGGCAAAAATTAACTGTTTTTAATACTCCGGCCAACGGCTTTTTAAAAACTTACCAACTCAATAACGGTGTTAAGGTGCTGGGTAAATATTTTGCCTACGGTACCATCCTGAACGGTATCATCATCCTTGATGAAGATGGTAATATCATTCAGCAAATTAACAAGGGCAAAGGTTTACAGAATAATACGGTGTTGAGCCTCTACGCCGATAACAACAGCAACCTGTGGGCTGGCTTGGATAATGGTATAGACCGCATTGAGCTTAATTCTCCGCTGTATTTTAACATGGATAAAACCGGTAAGTTTGGTACGGTATATTCCAGCATTATTTACCAGGGCAAAATTTACTTGGGTACCAACCATGGCTTGTATTACGGCAACTGGCCGCTGCGCAACGGTGCTTTCGATTTTGAAATGATACCCAACTCGCAAGGGCAGGTATGGGATTTAACTGTTTTAAACGGCGAACTGTTATGCGGCCATAATAACGGTACTTACCAGGTGTTGGGTAATCAAATCAAAAAAATATCCCCTTTAAGCGGCGGATGGACCATCAAAACCTTAAGGTCTAACCCCGATTACCTCATTCAGGGAACTTACAATGGCTTAGCTTTATACCACAAAGACAATGGCTGGAAACTGGTTCAGCGGATTGCCGGCTTTACCGAACCGTCCCGCCTGGTAGAGGAGGATAATAAGGGAAATATCTGGGTGAGCCACCCCTACAAAGGCTTAACTAAATTAACCTTAAGCCCCGACCATAAGAGCGTTATCGCTAAAAAGTCTTTCACCGAACAGGACGGCTTACCGAGCATTTACAACGTAAACGTTTTTGACCTGGAAGGTAAGATTGTATTTGCCACCAATGCGGGTTTTTATACGTATGATGAATTGAGCAATCGTTTTTCAAAATACGATGTGCTCAACAATAAATTAGGGAGTTTTGCCACCTCAAACCGCATTATTAACGCAGGTTCGCATCTGTACTGGTTCATCAATCATGGTAAAGTGGCGTTGGTTGATTTTGCCGAACCCGGTAAAGTCAAAGTAAACCACAGTCGTTTTAGTATGCTGGATGGCCGGATGGTGCAGTACTACGAAAATATCAACCGTATCAGTAACTCTGTGTATTTGGTGAGTATTGATGATGGTTTTGTTATTTATGACCTCAATTCGGGGTCGGTTTATAGTCCGATGCAAAACCTGCCGTCCGTATTGATTCGTAGGGTGGATGATATTACCGACCGGTACAGGGTGATGATGGAAGGCGGCGGAACCGGAAACAAGGTTTATATCGAAAATAATCGCAACAACATCCGCATATCTTATGCCTTGCCCTACTACAGGCAGGCGCAAATCAAATTCCAGTATTTCTTAGACGGCTATTCTAGAGAGTGGTCGGACTGGACCACCGCAACACAAAAAGATTTCACAAATATTGGTGCCGGTACTTACACCTTTAAAGTACGCGCCAGTATTGATAACCGCGCTGTAAGTAAGATAACCAACTTTACTTTTGAAGTACTGCCGCCCTGGTATGCGCGTAAGCGGGCCTGGATAGTATACCTCATTCTTTTAGGTGTAATTTTATACGTCGGTAAAAAATTGTATGAATTAAAACTCAGAAAGGACAGTGCCGCTATTGCCCAGAAGCTTAAACAGGAACAGGAAGAGATTTTACGTAAGGAGGCTGAAGCTAACGAGCGCAGGATAGAAAAGCTTCGTAACGAAAAGCTACAAGCCGAACTGGACTCTAAAAACCGTGAACTTTCTAATTCGGCCATGTCATTAGCTTATAAAAATGAGCTGCTGCAAAAGCTGAATGATGAGTTACTGAAACTGAAAGACGAGAACGGCAAAAAATTGCCTACAGAGCAAATTAATCGTGTGCAAAAAGTAATTAACGAAGGCCGGAACGATGAGCGGGATTGGAACCTTTTTGAAAAAAGCTTTAACGAAGCCCACGAAAATTTCTTCAAAAGACTGAAAGCACAGCATCCCGAATTGGTACCAAACGATTTAAAATTGTGCGCTTACCTGCGCATGAATATGAGTAGTAAAGAACTTTCTTCGTTATTGAATATCTCGCTCCGCGGTGTCGAAATCAGGCGTTACCGGTTGCGTAAAAAGCTTAATATTCCTCACGATAAGAACCTGGTAGAGTTTCTAATTGAGCTTTAATACTACATCATTACCTCTCATTACTTGCGGTTAAAGCGTAAAACGAGTGTTTTTTACACTCCGGCACTGTAGTAGTTGTTTTAAATGAAAGAGTCTGTATACCAGTATTTTAAATTTGCATTGTGCATGCTTGTAGAAACTTTTTTGAAATGATGTAGTTATGTAGTGTAACGAAATTTGTTACACGATACTATCCTCCACAACTTTGCTGAACCTACGGGACCTAATTATTAATTTCTAAAATTTCATCAACCAATTATGAAGAGAATTTACGCAATCTCCTTATTGGGCTTGCTATTGACTTTTTTCTATGACGCTGCATTCGCGCAGAATGTTACAGTCAGCGGAAAAGTTTCTGACGCAACCAACGGACAGCCTTTAGTAGGCGTAAGTGTAGGCGTGCAAGGCACCTCTACCGGAACACAAACCGATGTAAACGGTAATTACAAAATCAGTGTAGCTAACAACGCACAATTAACTTTTACTTATGTAGGGTACGTTACCCAAACACTGGTAGCCACCGGTGCCAACTTAGATGTAAAACTGGCGCCATCAGTAAACGACTTGCAACAGGTAGTGGTAGTGGGTTACGGTACCCAACGTAAAGTTGACGTTACCGGCTCGGTAGCAACCGTAAAAGGTGAGGAGTTGGCCAAGCAATCATCACCAAATGCTATCAGTGCCTTACAAGGTAAAGTTGCCGGTGTAAACATTGTAAACAGCGGTGCGCCGGGTTCATCTCCCCGCGTAACTATTCGTGGTACAGGTACTATTTACGGTAATACCAATGTATTGTACGTGGTAGATGGTGTTTGGTACAACGATATCAACTTTTTAAACCCAGCCGACATTGATAACATCAGCGTTTTAAAAGATGCTTCAAGTACGGCCATTTATGGTATCCGCGCGTCAAACGGTGTAATTATTGTTACCACTAAACGTGGACGTAAAGGTAAGAGTACCATTAATTATAACGGCTATGTGGGTTTTCAGCGCGTAACCAACCAGGTTAAAATGGCTAACGCTACCGAGTATGCTACAGCTATTAACGAACTTACAGTAGGTAACGGCAGTACCGCTATGTTTGCCAATCCAAGCAGCTACGGTACCGGCACCGATTGGTATAAGCAAGTATTACGGTCTGCATTTACCACTAACCACCAGGTATCATTAAATGGTGGCAGCGAAAAATCAGATTACAACATTTCATTAGGTTTATTAAATCAGGATGGTATTGTTGAAACCAACAGCTTTAAACGTTACACTTTAAGCATCAGCAATAATATATCTCCTGTAAAAAACCTCGAAGTTGGTGTTAAGTTAAATGGTTCATACAGCCGTTCGAGAGACATCAATAACTCAATCTTTTACCAGCTTTATGGTGCAGCACCGGTGGTGCCTGTTTTTAACAGCAACGGTACTTATGGCGACCCTAACGATGGTAGCTTAGGTTTTAGGTTAGGTGGAGGCAGCAACTTTAACCCGCAGGCCACCATAGATTTTTATAACCAGCGCACTGAAAGATACCAATTTACCGGTAACGTTTTTGCGCAGTTAACTTTCCTGAAAGATTTTAAATTCCGTACCTCATTTGGTGGCGAATTTACCAACGGTCAAAACCAAAACTATACACCGGTTTACCGCGCTACATTAGCTCAGTTAGCTACCGTAAGCTCATTAAGCCGTTACCGCGGAGAAACCCGTAACTGGATTGCTGAAAACACATTGACCTATGACAAAAAACTCGGTGACCATAAAGTAACTGTATTGTTAGGCCAAACTGCACAGCGTGAGCAATTATATGCTTACACGCTATCAGCGCAAAATGTTCCGGCAGGTTCCGAGAATGCCTATTTCTCATTAGGTACACCTAACACCCGTAACATTACCGACAATGGTAGTACACTA
>CAXYKR010000316.1:0-9623 GCA_964277815.1 uncultured Mucilaginibacter sp.
GCCCAATTTACGTATCCTCTAACTCTATGTTAAGCTAAATTACGAGCTTTGATTTTGTTGTCCAATTACAAATGTCAAAGGTTTGGACCTCTTCTTTTCCGCAATCGGTGATTTTGCTCCAGTGATTGAACTTGCCGCTTAGGCTCTTGCTCAAATTCCAATTTAAGTTCATCAATGTGTTTAGTCGGATCGAGGGCCTGCACCTGAAAGCTTACACGCTGCTCTTCATTTCTATCTGGAGTCACCTCTTTTTTTTGCTGCGCCTGCAGTCTGCGCTGCTGGCCTTCCAGGTAAGCCTGCTGCTGCATAGCCTCTTTTTGTTCGAGCGTTCCAGTCTTCATGGTTTTGTGGTACTCAAAACTTTCCGTCAGGTTCCTGTCGTACCTCATCGTTTCATCCCAGGCTTTTTCACTGCCTTGCTTGAACTGATTCCGCGAAAAGCCTTTATAGACTTCCCGGCCTTTAATTTTACCAATGCTGCCGGCATGTTCATTGGAGAGCGGGCTGATGGCGAGTTGCTGGTCCTGGGTCTTGGCTGAGACGATGACCTGCACATGCATATGTCTGCCTTCCCGGATCTCACCTTTCTGAGCGGCTCCGTCCCTCACTTCAGGGTCATTAAACTTATAGTACCGGTTTTGCTCCACCTTGCCATACCAGGTAATATCGGCTGCGGTCAACTCACGCGGATTGTCTACCGGACCACGCTTACCGGCAGCCCTGGCATATTCTTCCATCACTTGCTGCGCGACGTAATCCTTAAGCAGCTCCTTCATTTTTTGCTGATCCCCACCCGCCAATTTTTCCAAATGGTGAAGCTCCCGGCTACTGGGCGCGATATCGATCTCAAAGAATTTAGCAGCTCCTGCTGCCAGTCCTTTCTTGTTGCTATCGATATAGTTTTGCACCTCCTGCGGTCCGATGTCCCTGCGGTCACCATTAAACCAAAGCTCGGGCTGCTGCCCCGGCTGCAGGTCCTGATTCTCTTTCTCCAGGTACGCGACCAGGCCGGAGCAGCTACCGGTGTTACCACCTTTTTCTGAGCGAATCGCTTTCACAAACATCGCCTGCTCCTCCCCTGATTAGGACCACTTCAGCCCCAGCCTGATCTCAAAAAAGTCGTTCATCTTCTGCTCATAGTTTGCCCGCTGCTGCGGGTTAGCCAATACACTATCTGTGTAGTTTTTGAGGTTGGTTTTGATGAGTGTTGCGACGGCTGCTGCATCTTTCATCAGCACCAGTCTCCGGGTGATCATCTCGTTCTGCTTGACCAGGTTATCGCTGATCTGCTCCTGGCTACCGGCCAGCTTTTGCTCGTTCTGACTCAGCGTCAACATGCCCTGCCGGATATCTTCCAGCTGCTGCTGAATGGCCGACAGCTCCTGGTCTACCGGCGCTTTGGAGGCGTTACTTCCCGACACCGTACTGCCCAGCTGCTGCCGGAGGTGCAGCACTACTTTCTCGATTTCCTCACGGTGAATTTTTTCGTTCTGGCGGATAAAAGAAATGATCTGGTCCACCCGCTTTTCCAGCCGTTTACCGACCGTATCAGGCACCTCTTCCAGCGGGCTGATACCCAGCTTCCGGAAGTAGCGGATCATGGCTTCCAAGGCTTCTTTTTTGCTGGCTGCCTTCCATTCCCTGGTGAGTTTGGAAAGGGCTTCGTTGGCCAGTTCTGACAGGCGGAGTGAGGTCTCTCCCCTTCTAGCCGTCACTTTCGCGTTCTCTTCCATTCAATCGAAATTTATGGTGAGTGTATGCAGCCTTCGTGGCTGCTGCATACTACTTAACGCTCATTTTCAGTGGCTTATTGTTTTACGGCATACAGGCCGTATGCCGCTACCCCTCTAAAAACGCCGTAGAGGCCGTTTTTAGCAAGCGTCTCACACTCTGTGTGAGTCCCGCTTGCCTGTCATTCCGGCTCACCGTCATGCCAGATTTTTACGCAGTCTTTCTGCTTTTTTCACCGGGGAGCAGCGCAGCTGCTTCCTTAAAGAGCTTGTTTTTCCCCGCCAAAAACTTAACTTCATCTGCTTGCGAAGCTTGCTCCGTGCTGCATTTTCACCGCGCTGACTTTCTTCTCCTAAGATCGGAAAAAGCAGGCATACTAAGTCAATATTTCCTTTGACAATCAGCCGAAATTTATGTTGGTTACTGTTTATTATTTAGTGCCTTTAACAACTATGTAGGCTTACCATATGCTACCGACTAAATACCGCCACTTGCGGTTGGTCTGCTGTTGAACTCACTACTTTTTCTTAGGTCAATAACTTATGCTCAACACATTAACTGGCCTGTAATAGATCAATTAATTAGCGTTAATGACTAGCCGGTTTAAAATCATCAAGTCAGCAAATTCAATCGGTTAGATTTACGTTTTGCAATACTAGAAAACACTAATGCAGCTCATTATCCTAAATACATTCGGATAAAAAATAAGTTACCGTTCAGATATCACAGAATTTATTTTCTTCCTGATTTTATACCGACATGTACTTTTATATTAAACACATTTTAAGACACTAAGTAAGATGAAGATTAGACAAATACGTTTAGAACGGTTTGTTATTTTACACATGAAAATTGATGATTGGTTTGTGTCTGACTCAATATTGGCTTATCTGAACCAGATGACACTAATAGCGTAATTGAATAAATCTGAGTAAGAGCACTGCTCATACATTGTCCATGTTGGTGCCCCTTCTCGATCATAAAACCAATCCTCCAAATTTACCTCCTGTACAGATGTATATTTTGAATCCGACTTTATGAATGACTCACCCAACACACTAGTTGGAGGTGGTTGCTGACCTATTCTAAACTTGTGGGAAAGCATCGGAAAGTCTTCACTTTTACAATACCATTTAACAATATTATTCTCACAGAAAACAACTAACACTCCATGTGTTCCTACCTCGGCAAACCTGATTAAAGCGGATGTTAAACTGACTTTAAAAACATCAGATATACTTTTTATTATGTCTAATGAGAACTTTTTACCACCAGTAAAATTTCTTAGTCGTTCCCGGGGCATTAACAAGCAGGATGCAAAATAGTCGGCTTCTGCTTCCATTTTTTCATAATGAAAAAGACCAATGTTGGATGGATGAGGTTTCAGTTCGCCGGTTTTGATTGCATAATTGTGAGCTTCTAAAAAATAATGTCCCAACTCATGCGCTAAAGTGAACCTACCCCTGTTTGAATCAATAAGATTTCCTTTTCCACTATTAAGGTGAATATTAAATCTCTGATTATCCCAAACCAACATACCATCGAAATATTTACCATAATCGTCGACTATCACCTTTAAACCTTCATCATTACAGATAGCTTCCAAGTCCGTAAAACTGCTTTTATGAAACTCCTTAGTTAAGAAAGTCGTTATTTTGATTATTTCGCTTCTAGTTTTCGTTGTTATCTGACTCATCTTTCCGGTCTTGGTTCTGCATCATTTTACGAAAAATTTCGTCGGGTATATCTTCGTGCTTTCTTGCGGCCATTCTCAAAGCTGAAACTTCATTGTTTAATTCTTCATTTATTAGGTTAATAAGTCTTTTAGGTTTCCATGCACCATTTAAAATAGCAACCGGATCAACAAGATCGCTACTTATTGAATGCGTAATATTTCCATGCAACTTTTCAAATCTGTAATCTTCTTGATCCGTCCTTGGTAAGAAATAACCTACAGAGTGAATCCATTCCAATATGTTATCCTCGTTAATATTTACATCAACCTTAGGCATAATTAAGCTCCTTTCTAACTAACTCGTTTGCTTCCATTTTATATATACGCAGTGTGGCTTGAGATAACCCCCCAACTGCCTCCCTAAGCTCCTCCAATAGGAATCCTGGTAGATTGTGCCCAGGCTTCTCGTGTAATTTATATGTTAGGTAAATTACTTTATGTTTTGGACTTAACTTAGCCATTATTGCGTCTAACTTTTTTTCGTATTCAACCAGCTTTTTTAAAGTTTCAGGTTCGTAATCCTTGTCTGCTTCTATCAACGAGGTTACGACAGTTTCAGTACCATCATACGGTGAGGGCTTGGGATTAAAAAGCTTGATAACTTCCCGGTCGGCAATCTTGTACAAATACCTTTTGAAGCACTTATCGACATCTCCGCTTTTACACTCACTATGCCGATATCGCGGATATTTTAGGAATCGAGCAAATACCCTGTTGGCTAATTCAACAGCATCATCCTCGTCACGATTCCATTTTCGAGCGATAACAACACATTTGTTTATCAAATCTTTACGGTATCGAAATGTAAGGGCTATGAAAGCAGCTTCGCCTAATTCTTTATAATCAGGTTCGTTAATGGCATTGATGTAGTCCACCAAGTCTACGGTGCTTTCATCTTTTAATTCTTCCCAGGTCATGTGGTCATATAGAATCCCTACCAAAAAGCGTTAGTAACGGTTTTTGGTTAAAAAGGGTGTGATAAAGTTTCACAAAAGGTAGTAAAAAACTGAGATATGGAAAAAGAAAGACTTAAGTTTTGTATTGAACGCTTTGACCACTACTATGATAGTGTAAACAATAAAAGCAATGTAATACTCGCATTAGAAATATTTACTGTTGGCGGACTGGTATCATTATACCCGTTCCTGCTGGATAAAGTCAACTGCACGCTATGTGTGTATTTATTGTTGGGCTCCCTTATCAGTCTTGGCTTAGCGGCGATATTAATTACTAAAGTAGCGACAACACCTTATTTGGCATCCAGCTCCAGTTCGTTACATTATTTTGGGGGTATTGCCACTTTGGATACGCAGCAGTTCGCGACACTCTCATCTCAAATGAGTGATTCAGATGAACTCACTGATCTACGTAATCAAACATCTGCTTTGGCCAAGGGCCTAAATGGAAAATTTATAAAGCTTCGATTAGCAAGCATTTTAATTACCATACAATTTGCACTATTTATTCCACTTATAATCATGCTTTTAATCAATTTAAAATAATAATAATCATGGACATTTACAAAAATTATGCGGACAATATTCGATCCGCTATCGCAACCGACAACAAATCAGGTAGAACTAATTTTGGGCTTTCGGATGTACAAAACCGGTTTGAAAAAGCCGAAACCAGAACACGTCTTTTAACTGAAACCAGACAATCAACCCCACTTAACAGCCTACAGGATGTTGTAACCGAATTAGGTTTACATCCCAACTACAACAAACAATTAGGTCTGCACCCTGATTTTGCACATCTTAAAAATACCAGTGATATTGAAAAGCACTATGTACACTCCATGTTCATTGATATTAAGGGGTCTACTCATTTGTTCAAGAGATACGAGCCGGAGACTGTTTTTATCATTACGAACACTATTCAAAGGGCTGCAATACACACCTGTTTAATTTTTAATGGTTACATCCAGCGTCTCCATGGCGACGGTATGTTTGTTTATTTTGGTGGTAAAAATCAGGATCCAGCGGATGCTGCACGCCGGTGTTTAACAGCAGCAAGCCTGTTTACTTACTTTGTCACTAACGACATTAGAAACATTTTTGCCGAACAAAATATTGAAGCGATTTTTACCCGAATTGGTATAGATTATGGGAAAGATGAAGATGTTGTCTGGGCAATGGCGGGCTTTGGTGAAATCAGCGAGATTGCCACGTGTAGTTTGCACACAAGTTTAGCAGCAAAGATGCAAGTCCACGCTAAAAGTAATGGTATTGTTGTCGGTGATAACATCAAAGTACTGGTACCCTGTGAGCATTACTCTCCTGTATGCCATCGCCAAGGAAAAGAGGAAAAAGATAGGTACATATTTACTAACCCGGAAGAGAACTTCTATTATACGCAATACGATTTCAACTGGTTAAATCACTTAAAAAGCCTGGATTATATTGCTACAAATCCTTTTGGAAATACAATCGGACTTAAACGGCGATCTTCCGGTATTGCTATTCCTAGACAGCCAGAATTGATTAAACCGATAGCTTCCCAAAGCAACCCTTACTTACAATAACATGCTTAACCGTAATATGCTAAGCGACGATATAGCCTCAATGAAGGAACTTTTCCCAAAACTTAATCTTATAAGTTTGGATGGGGAGGTTCCTTCTTTTGAAGGAGAGTTAGAGATTTGTGATAGCAATAATATATACTGGGATAGTTTTCAGATAAGAATAATGTCTTCCAAGAACTATCCATATGGGGTGCCTGAAACTTATGAAGTCACTGAAAAGATTGAGCGCATTGCAGACCGACACATATCGCATAACGGATTGTGCTGCTTAAATATTCATCATGCTTTACAGCACCACGCATCTAAAGGGCTGAGCATTACAGACTATACAAAAAAATATGTTTATCCATTTTTTGCCAATCAGTTGTATTTTGAGCAGGAAGGCTCTTTTGCCAGCAAAGAGTATGCGCATGGATTTGCAGGAGTCGCACAGTTTTATAATGAGCAAATGGGCATTACAAACCCGATTGTGGCTACTAATATTCTGGAGGCAATACTGACACAAAAGTTTCCAAAACCAGATTCACCTTGTATTTGTGGGTCCACAAGAAGCTTTGCTAGTTGTCATTTAACAGCAACACAATATTTAGATTCTATTGGCCGTAACACTCTGAAAATGGACTTGAATTACTTTAGAATGTTGCTTTCAGGAAATTAATTGAAACTGGTTTAGATAAGAACGAGGCAGCGCAATAAAAATAAAGTTTTGCTGGAATCGGCTCAATCTTCAACTCAATACTTTGATTACGATGATTTCCGGGGACGCTTAGGACGAACAGCATCGTTGGATGGGCGGTTTGTTTTGTTAAAGGCCGGACGGGAATAGGTTTGTCTGTTTGTGCGTTGCGGTAATGCCGGCTTGGCTGGTGCATCCTCACTGACCTTGACTGTGAGCACACGATCCTGCATCTGTTCGCCATCTAAGGCAGCAGCTATTTTGACCGCATCTTCCTCTGTCAGCACTTCTACAAAAGCATAACCCTTACACTTTTTCGTTTGCCGGTCACGAACGATCTTGATCGTACTGATATTGCCGTGAGGCGCAATCAGCATAGCCAGCTCCATCTCCGTAATTTCTAAAGGAAAGCCACCGACAAACAACTTGACCATAAACTATAAATGAGGAAGTCTTGCGATGAATTCCTACCTACTTTTAAGCAATTCGTTCTTTTCTTTCTCTGCTTGTAAAAGGCGTTCAAGAAGTTCAACTTTTTCGCTATAAAGTTTTTTATTTTCTTCAATCACATCCATCAACTTATCAAGCGGATTAAAATTATACGTGCCTAATATCGATGAGTTGTCGTTGTAAGTATTCGAAAAAATATTGATTGCTTTTTCCTCATCAAAACTTTTGATGACGCTTGAAGTAACGCCCAAAGCTGAAGCAATTCTATTTAAAGCTTCACTCTCCACCTCGGCACTCTGCTCAATTTTAGACACGGCCTGCTGACTGATCCCCAATTCTGCAGCCAAAGCCTCCTGCTTCATACCGCGTAGTTCGCGAATCCTTGAAATCTTCCTTCCGATATGTGGGGTAGCTTCTGCCATGGCTCAAATGTATTACGTTATCGTAAAGGTACAAAACAACCAGCATTCTGTAAAGCACAACTCACCGGGGTTCGGTACACCACTGCAAAGCATCAGCTTTGCAGTACGGAGGCCAATAAAGGCCGCTGGTAAACGGTAAAGCTGATGTATACAGGAACTTACGCCCCCTGGGAAAACATGCCCAAGCTGCTGCGGCATGATGAGATGATGCACCCGCTGCGGGTAGTCATCGACTTCTTTGAAATTGATGATATAGAAGGTCACCGGGCGCGCCTGAAAGAATGGCGGGACTATGCAATCAAAAAAGACTGTTACGTTAACGAGCGGGAAGGCCCCGGTATGTTGCTGCACACGTGGGAAGAGCATGTCAGGATGATGGAAGCGATGTACCTGCTGTGGCATGAGTACCGCAATGAAACCTGGCAGTACAAGCCAGCTAGCGAGGCGCAGCTGGCCGAAGAGAAAAGTACGTGGGATTATTTCCCGGCCAACCTTAACGCTGATCAGCTGGCCAATCCTTACCTAATTACCGAACAGTTTTTTAAGCACAAGGGCTTAGCCGTTTACCGGGATCACCTGTATGAGTGGCTCATTATGGCCATGAGCAAGGCCCTATACCAAAATCCTGACCTGGACGCCGAGGATGTTATCACTGTTTATGAAAATGTGCTGGAGCTATATGAGGCCGCCTGGATCATTTGCCAAAGGAACAGTGACCGCCCGCACTTGATCAGGCAGAAAGAAAGTACCCTTGAAAACACTGAGCCGGCACCAGCGGAACCGGTGGCGGATGAAGTGGAGTCTCTGGAACACTTCAATGTTACCGAACAAGTAAAGCATGCTACCAGCATAGAAGGGCGATTTTTCAAGCCGCTCTATCCTAAACCCAGCCCAGCCTGCGCCTTGGGATTACAGAAGGTCAAAGAAGACATCCTTGCCCACTACCCTACTGTGCAGCTGATCGTCTACCTCGGCAACCATGCTTCTCCGTTTACCTGCTACCTGCTGCTGCTGGTTTCCGATGACGAAAAGCGGGAAGAAGGACATCTATCGACCAATATCGAGGATCATTTAAAGCCGCTGGTCCATACCTATATTATCCTGCATAAGACGACCAGCGCACTGGATGCGATGAAGCGCGGCAAGTTCTTTTGGCACGAGGCCCTGGGAAAGGGACACGTCGTTTACCGCTCGGAGGATATGCCTGATTACGAAACGAACGTAACTCCACTTGCCTTGAGGCGCGGGCAGGCACAGTACCAGTGGGACTGCTGGGGAACAAGGCAGGGTCTGGCCCTAATTAGCGGCGCTGAATACTATGAGACCATAGATAGCTCCAGGATGGCCGCCTCTTCGCTGCATAGAGCAACGGAATCAATTCTAAAAGCGATCATTCAAGCGGTTTTAGGCTACCGCATACAGATGCATAATATAGCCAGGCTACTCAGGTTAACGCAGCTGTTTACCGACAAGCTGCAGGCCGTGTTTGAACTGGATACCCGGGCGGGGGCAAAAGAGTTTGAGTTTTTAAAGAGCGCCTACGCGCAGGCACAGTACAGTGACACATATGAGCCGGAGGAGGAGATGATTGCACTCCAGGTGGAAAAGGTAGGAAAGCTTTACCATGAGGCACTAATGGTCTATAACTACTTGATGGAATTGGCTGAACAGGATTTATTTGACTGAAAGCAACTTACCATCCAAATCACTTATAAACAACCCTATTTACCGCAGTACAGGCGGGCAGTACATTTTCTGACGCTGCCCCTGCCTGGCTGCTTTATTTCTACACTTAACATAACCCCTTACTTACGATGATTGCCATTCACAATTCCGACCCGCAGGTACGTAATCTGCCGGTCAGCTTAAACCCTAAAGAGGTCACTGACCCTTACTTGGCCCTCTCCGATTTCTTTCGCGGCAGCAACTATATGCCCCGTTACCGCAAACGATTGAAAAAGTATTTTCTGGCCGCCCTGAACGATAAAACCAAGTGGAAACGTAACCCGCTCATCAACTGCATTTACTGTTTTAAAGATATCGGAAGTCTGCTGGAAGCCCTGTGGCTGATCAACATCGCCGGGG
>CAXYKR010000317.1:0-12111 GCA_964277815.1 uncultured Mucilaginibacter sp.
CTTTCGAATTGGGCAATGCCATTAAACAAGGCATCAATACCGTAATTGCCGGCCGGCCTAACGCCGGTAAGTCTACTTTGCTAAATGCCCTGCTTAACGAAGAACGTGCCATTGTTAGCCACATTGCCGGCACCACGCGCGACACTATTGAAGAAACGCTTAACATTAACGGCATCAACTTCAGGCTCATAGATACTGCAGGTATACGCGAAGCTACTGATGCCATTGAGCAGATTGGCGTTCAAAAAACCATGGAGAAAATCAGCCAGTCGGCCCTATTGCTTTATGTTTTTGATGTGGAGCAGTTGTCGCTGCAAGAATTACAACACGATATCGAAACTTTGCATAACCCTGGCCTACCCACCATAGTAGTGGCTAACAAGGTAGACTTAGTTCCATTTAACATTGAAGAATACCAAGCGTTATTGCCCGAGGGCGTAATGCTTACCGCCATATCGGCCAAAGCCAAAACCCATATCGATAAGTTGAAGCAACTGGTTTATAACACCACCATTCAGGGCCGCCTCAATGGCAACGAAACACTGGTAACCAACATCCGCCACCTCGAAGCGCTCCAGAAAACCGAGCAAGCCCTCATCAAAACCCTGCAAGGCATCGACCTGCAAGTGACCTCCGACTTTTTAGCTATGGATATTAAACAAGCCTTGCACTATTTGGGTGAGATTACCGGTGCGGTTACTACTGATGACTTGCTGGATAATATATTTTCGAAGTTTTGTATCGGAAAGTAAAGGCGTACTAACAAATCCTAACAAAGGACAATAAACGACTGTGGTTGAACACCATGGCCGTTTATTGTTTTGGGATTTGCTGGTATTTGTAGGGGCATTCATATCCATCATTTGCACCTCATTTGCCTCTCAAAAATAAGTACTGAAGCAACTATTGCATTTTATGGTAGATGTCAGATATCCAAGTGCTTAAATTTTCTTATTCAGGGAAGAAATCATGAGCTCAAATTCTACAACCGACCGTCGTAAAAAAGTTGCTGATTTTCAAAGTCACTAAAGCCATCATATCCCTGGGCGTAACAATTACCAAACCCTCACTCTTTCGCTTTCCGGTTTGTAGTTTTTGTCGCCGGGTTGCACATTAAACGCCTTATAGAAAGGAGCAAAATTCATCAACGGGCCGTTTACGCGCCATATGGCCGGCGAGTGCGGATTGGTGTTCACATAAGTGCGTAAAAATGCATCCCGAGTCTTTACGCGCCATATTCTTGCGATTGATAGAAAGAACCGCTGGTCGGGTGTAAAGCCGTCAATCTTCTCATTGCTTTTGCCTTGATCTGTCATCTTAAATGCATCGTAGGCAATGGCTATGCCGCCATTGTCTGCCGTATTTTCGCCCAGGGTTAAAGTACCTTTAACATGCACAGTGTCTAAAACGGTAAAGGTACTGTATTGATTGGAAAGCCGCGTTGTACGTTCCTTAAACTTGCTGTAGTCCTCTTTTGTCCACCAGTTACGGACGTTGCCATCTTTATCATACTGGGCACCCTGGTCGTCAAACGCATGCGTCATCTCATGGCCTATCACCATGCCGATACCGCCATAATTAATGGCGTCGTCTGCTGTAAAGTCGAAATAAGGATATTGTAAAATGCCTGCCGGAAATACAATCTCGTTCACCGGCGGATTATAGTAGGCAGTCACCGTGGATGGCGTTGTTTGCCATTCTGTTTTATCTACCCGCCGGTTTAGTTTGGCCAGTTCATACCTAAAATCATTTTTGTTGAGTGATATGACGTTTTCAAAAAACTTAGCCCTATCAATCTTTACCTGATCGTAGCTTCTCCACTTATCCGGGTATCCTATCTTCTTGGTAATGGTGTATAGTTTCTCCTTAGCCTTTACTTTGGTGCTATCACTCATCCACTCTAACTGGCTGATGCGGTTTTCAAAGGCCTTTTGCAAGTTGTTCACCAAGGCCAGTACACGCTTTTTGGCCTCCTCATTAAAATACCGCTTAACGTACAACTGGCCCAACGCCTGCCCCAAAAGGTTGTCCACATTTGCCGTCATAATCTGCCGGCGTGACTTTTGCTTATCCTCACCAGACAGCACTTTACCAAACGCAAACGAGGCATCAACAAACGGCTGACTTAACCGGTCTGCATAATTTTGCAAAGTGGCTGCTTTAAGATATAGTTTCCAATCAGCCAAACTCACCGACTTTAACATACCGTTCAGCTTGTTATAATAACCAGGCTGAGCGACATCAACAGAATCTGTATGAGCTCCTATGCCATTTAAAAAGTTCCGCCACCCGATGTTGGGCTGCTTTTGTTGAATGGCAGCGACGGACATTTTGTTGAAGTTGGCATGAACATCCCGTAATTCAATATTGGTCCGGCTGCCGGTAGCCAATTGTTTTTCGATGCTGTAAACAATAGCTGCATTTTTATCCGCTAAAGCACGAGTGGCTCCGGTTAATTCAAACAGGGTTTGCAGATAAATTTTGTAAGCTTGTTGAACCTGTAGCGTCGCCGAATCGGTCTTAAAATAATAACTCTTATCAGGCAGCCCGGTTCCACCCTGGTAAACATGAGCTATATTAAGCGAGCTATTTTGATTGTCAGGCGAGATGCCGAAGGTGATGATGGAGCGGTTTCCTGATGACAATTCAGCGGCAACAAACTTCATTAAGGCGGGCACGTTGCCTATAGCAGTGATGCGTGCTAAAACCGGTTTAACCGGGTTATATCCCCGGCGGTTAATAGTGGTCGTGTTCATACCCGAGGCATAAAAATCGCCTACCTTTTGCTCAATACTTCCCGGCTGGTTCTTAGCTTTAGAGACACTGTCCAGAATGTTTTGCAGCAAGCGCTTTTGCGGGATATTCAGGAACGAGTAAGAGCCGACGCCCGCCTGGTCATTATCAATTTTTACGGTGTCGAACCACCGGCCGTTCACGTATTTAAAAAAATTATCGCCAGGTTTTACCGATGGGTCCAGGCCGGCTACATCAACGAAGCTTTTTTGCTGTGCAATTGATATCTGGCAAGCTCCCAGCAGGAGCCCTACAGCTAAACTACGAGTAAAGATTTTTTTCATGATGGGATAAATATAATAACATCAGCCCTATTTAACGGCGGATGCTGTAGCTTCAGGATTTAAGACCGATTAAATTGGTTGCAGAATACAGCAACACCTGGCGCTTCAAGCAAATCAACCTTAAAAGCTGCAACGGGCATTAAACAAATCATCCTCAAGCCCGCCGCTATCACGTACCAGCACCTTCACCAATACCCCATGACGGATTTTGCTTTGCACTCAGCTATCATAGTCATAGTACTGCCGTTTAAAATCAGTCAGATGATTGATGTCTGCATTTTCTTTATAGAGCCGGCTACAATCAGTTTGCTCAGACCATGATATATCGGGTTCGTGTAAAAAGGTTTGACGTAGCAAAAGATCTTCACTTGCCGGCAACTTTTGTTTCACTATAAAAACTTCAGTTGCTTCCATTATATTCTTTTCAGTTGTAATAAAACACATTTCTATTAATTAGAACTATGATAAGGGTGTTTGTATTAATCAACCAATCGTATAAAACATCTTTAACTATTAAAAAGTCGCTGTTTTATGCTTTCACCGATATTTTCCAATTGATATAATAAAATCACGGTTTGGTATAATTTTATTTCGTGAGCATTAGCGCTGGTTACCTTTGAAGTATAAAAAATACACAATCAGGTCAACCTTTCGCTTTTACATGAAATCACTTACACTATCCGGCAAAGCAGTTATTCGCCTATCCTTGGTCGCCATTTTAATACTCACTAACACGCTATTTACTCAGGCCCAAAAGAGCAAACCATTTAACCCGGCAGGTGCTAAACAAAAGCTTGGCCTACCCCCAACCAAGGTAATGGTGTTGGGAGTATGGCATCTGGATGCAGCTTCCAGCAAATTTCAAACAGCATGGCTGGAACCTGTATTATGCCGTCTGCGGGCTTATAATCCTCAGGTTATCCTAACAGAAGCGCTGCCCGGCGAACAAGTGATGGGGCTTGATGCATACGCACCCTACCATGGTGATGCCGGAAAGTATGCCGGGCCAACATTGGAAATGGCCAAAACTGCTCAAGCGGACCTACACTTGAGCGCTGCTCAGGCCTTGGTTAAGGCTGATAGTTTAGCCGAAAAGGGAACGCTAAGTCCCGCTGAAAGGAGGCACCTGGCAGCTTTGTTTGTGGCTGCTGCTGAACCTTTTTCGGCAACGGTACAATGGATGCGTTTAGATACCGCCGACCGTATAGCTCAGGACGACATATCAACATCCTTGGCTAAGCGCTTAACCCAATTTACTAAACTACGTAATGAAATCACCTCCATAGCAGCCCGGCTGGCCGCTGATGTGGGTCTGGAACGCGTTTATGGGTCAGGTGACCATGCCAGCGATGTAGCATTGCCGGATAATAAAGACATGCAGGCAGCGGTTGCCGCGGAGCCAGGGCTCAAAGATCTTTTTAATCACAACACGAAGGCTTTCCGTGCCTTTCCGGAAGACACCATGAAACTGGGATCTGCAGACCAGGTGATGCCAATGTTTAAGTGGAAGAACTCGCCCCGCTTTGCTGAACTGGACGCTGATGCGCAATGGTTTTCGATGCTTCGCAGTACCAAGATGGGTAAAGTTGGTCGTCAGCGTGTTGCCGCATGGGAGGCGCAGAATTTACAAATGGCTGTGGCTATACGCGAAGCAACCGCGTCGATTGCCGGAGGCCGCGCGCTACTGGTGGTGGGCGCTGCCCACAAACCGTTTATTGAAGCTTACCTGAGAATGTTTACTGATATTGAGATTGTCTCGGTACCTGACATGCTTAATTCGGCTCCTACTGGCTGTAACGATTGATCTTAAGGAGAGAGAACCTATCTTACTTTTTGAAACTGCTCCAGGCTTAAAACTAAACACTTTGAATTAGCGGAGTCTCCCCTTGTTAGCATCCTATAAATTAATCAAACCAAAATTTAAATCAAGCCATCTTTTAAAACCGATTCCTGCTAATACTTTATGAGCCAAATACCACTCTGAATAGCGACCCTTCCCCCGGATGGCTTTCTACACTGATCTGCCCGCCCAAAGCTTCGACCTGCGATTTGACCAGATATAGGCCTACGCCATGCGCATCAGAATTACCATGAAAAGTACTATATAGCCCAAACAATTGCCGACCATGTTTTGACAAGTCTATCCCAATACCATTGTCTTCGATTTCGAGTGCCACGTTCTCTTCTTTACAGGTTGCCCTGATTTCTACATGGCACTGTCTGTCCGGGCTTCTGTATTTAATAGCATTGGTAACCAGGTTTGTAATAATACTTTCTAAATAGGCTGCTTTGTGCTTTACCTGGATAGATTCGTCAATCTTTACTGCAACTACTGCATCATACTGAACAATAGTTTGCTCTAAAATCTTTAACACATTTTGTACGGCATGCCGTAAATTCAGATACTCAATTTTATCAAAAGAACTGCTGTTCACATCCACCACTTCACTTAACTGGTCCAGGGTTTCTAAAAGATAAACTGCTTGCTTAAAAACCAGGTTCTGCATATTGCTTTTTTCCTGCTCATCTTCCTCCTGTGGGATGAGTTCGGCCAGCATTTTAATGTTTCCGGTGTGGGTACGTAAGTTGTGAGATACGATGTGAGCAAAATTACTGAGCCTGCTATTTTGCTCACTTAACAGCTGCAAATTATTCTCCCGCTCCTCTTCTAACGACTTGGTTACCGTGATATCCTCTAAAGTTCCATAAAGATTATGACAGCCAAAATCATCGCCTGTGGCATTAATACGAAGCCTTACCCACTTTAGATTACCTAACGCAGTCGTAATTTGAAATTCACCCATTCGGGGCTGCAAGGTTTCAATGGTTTCGTTTATTAGCTGATTTAACAGAATGTGGTCGCGATATAGAGTACTCAAATGTTTATGTGGAGGAACAGCCTGTGGCGGCATCTCGTAAATATTCCACATGATAGCATTCCAATACGTTTCGCCAGTAGCAAACTGGTACTCCCAAATTCCCAACTTAGCCAACGGAGTTACCTTCTGATAAAGCTCCAATCTTGTTTGCATATGGACTACAACGATAGAAACAATAAAGTTGTTACCTTAACTATTCATTTAAAACACTGTATGTTGAGGAAATCTTTTTATTATTTTTTTGATTTTTTAGCTCTTTTTAAACGCCAGTAATGACCAGCTTATTCTGCGACGTTTCGTCAGCTGCTGTTTCAATTCTTGTTAAACATGAAAACACCAACTGGTACGTCAGCAAGTATTAAAAACTGCCCACCCTCATTGACCGGATTATCGGCACAAAAAACTAACTGATTATCAAACATTAGAGCAATTACAGCGGTGTGTATAACGCTTAGAGAAATGCACACATAACATAAACGTCCGTACTTTTAGCCCATAACCGCCATGCTTTCCTGACTGAGACTTTGTGAATCCCCAAGATTATCCGTAAAAAAACGGATAACAAAATTTCTAATGCGCACTGTCAATCAGAACATTAAAACAAGCTTTGTTTAAGCTACTGCTTTCTCGCTTTAAGGGCTATTTTTAGCATGGTTATTGTAATTACTGATTAAAAAACCGATTAGAGAGACCGATGACAGGGAAGCGTGTACTAATTATTGAGGATGATCCGGATATCAGTGATCTGCTCAATACCATTTTATCTGAGGAGGGCTACGATGTGAGTGCCATTGTTGAAAGTAACGACATCATCGCCACAGTGACGGAATTCAATCCGCACCTGGTTATTACAGATTATATACTGGCAGGCATCAACGGCGGCGAATACTGTAGTCAGATAAAACGAAACGACCGCACATCTCATATTCCGGTTATTATACTATCGGGCTACGGACGGGTATTAGAATCATTAGGACATTATGGGGCCGACCGCATTGTAGATAAGCCGTTTGATAACGAAAAACTTTGCAGCATTGTAGCCGAATTAACTATCCAAAACGAAACTTCATAATTTCGCAAACTGCGATTGCTCGCTTTTAATACTACATATCGAACGCATGAAACATAACTAATAACAACATCTGGTTAAACTCGTGTATGCCGGGTAAAGCGTTGCTGTAATATACACGATGCTATTAATAATAAATTTCTATGATGGTTTATCATAAAAAAGGGCTTCATTTGCCGTACCAACAGTATTTTATACATCCATCTCAAAAATGAACGGAATTACCAGCCAGCTTTTATCGCTCATTACTTTCGGCAACTCCTATTTAAAAACGGGGCAGCTACCTGATGACTATTACCCGGCCAACTCGGTTTTTAAATTTTGCAATACGGTTAATTTTATGCACTTGTCGTCCCTGCCGGACGGTACGACGACCGAAAAAGAAGTAGCCGCCACTCCTATCGGCTGGTTTAAATTGTTGAAACAGGAAGGTTGCCAGGAATTAAAGGCGTACTACCATCCCACTGAAGGAAATAACAGTGGCACACCCGACCACAAAATGGCCGGCTTTGTTGGCGGCGGCGGTACCTGGCTTATCGAAGCTATTTACCCAACCTACTCAGACTTCTGGGCAGCCCGGTGGCAGGTTACCCGTCAGGACGACCCGGAGCAAAACATTTGGTCTGTTAATTACGGCCGTACTGTTCATCAAACAAATACCATCAACTTTAAGCCCGATACCGAAGATATTCGCAAAGGTTTACATAGCGTGTTAAACAACATCAAGCTTTTTGCCGAACAGCACCAGCTCAGTAATTGGGCATCCATTTTTGATAAAGCCTTGCAGGTTTTGCAGGGTAAAATACCCGCGGACGGATGGCTGGACCAGCAGATGAGCAAAGAAGGTTACGAACCCAGAGACCTCCAACTGATTTATGCTGCCATGACGACACACGTGTTTGGCGGCATGGGTTCCTGGAATGATCTAGGCTTTGAAAAGCCGGAAGATAACGCCCGTTACGAAGAGTTGTCGTTCCGCCTGTATGATTATATGAACCGAGCATTGATTGGCGGCATTAACTCTGTTAAATAACTCAGGCGCACAAGTAGGTTAATGTATGAGGCTTATCCGGCTGGCTGTATATGTATCGGCGATGGTTTTGCTGGCATCCTGCCATAAACCGCGCACTGTAACCACGGCGTTTTACTACTGGAAAACTGTTTACGAAGTTAATGCCACCGAACAGCATTACATGGATTCGCTTCATTGCCAACGAATGTATGTACGCATAATGGATGTAAACAACGGCGATATCGGACCGATACCGGTATCGCCCATCAGGTTTAAATCTGCTGTTCCTACTTCCGTGCAATTGGTGCCAGTGGTGTTTGTTGTAAATGCTGTGCTCAAAAATCAGTCGCATGTGCAGCTTAATCTGCTAGCTTCAAAAATTGTTAATTACGTCATTGGTAAATTCAGGCAATCAGGCAAAACATCTTTCAGCGAACTGCAAATAGATTGCGACTGGACGCGCAGTACCCGCAACAGCTACTTTTACCTGCTTAACTGTATTAAGATCCACCAGACTTTAAAGGGTAAGCAGCTATCGATCACCCTCCGCTTGCACCAGCTAAAAAACCAGCAAAGCAGCGGTATACCACCGGTTAACCGTGTGATGCTGATGTGCTATAACATGGGTAATTTGCGCAAATACGGACCGCAAAATTCAATTTTAGACCAGCAGGAACTCGAAAAATATATGGGGTCAAATCTTAAGCATTATCCCATGCCGGTTGATGTTGGCCTGCCGCTTTTTAGCTGGGCAGTGGTATTCAGGCAGCACCAATACATCGGTATAGCCAAAAGGCTTAACGCGGACAGCCTCAACAATAAACAGCTATTTGCAATTGCAGATAATCATCTGTACACTTTGTTAAAAGATGTACCGGCCCTCGGCCTCAAACAAGGCGACGAAGTGAGATGGGAAAATGTACCTGCAACCCAATTAAAAACAACTGCCAGCTATATTAGTAAATATGTAGCTAATGATACGCTAAATTTGATTTACTTTCACTTAGATGAATCTACGCTGAAACATTACACCTATGAAACCCTGGAAGAAACTGCTCATTTATTCCGTTAGCCTGGCCGGCTTTTTAGTGATTGGCATTGCAGTTATGATGGCTTGCGCCGACGAGCCTGACCCTTACGATTACTACACTTCTTTTTTTCATCCGGACGTTGAAGGAAAAAAAGCCTATAGTGCGTTTTATTTTACCGATTACCGGTTTACCTATACTGATGAAGAGCCCGTAAGCGAAGCCGAAATAAACTCTAAGGAATGGGCGCAATACTTAGGCAAATCTGTTAAACCTACTGATGTTGACGAGGTGATGTATCACGCCGATAGCGCCGCAAAACAACAGACCCTCCGTTTTCTTGAACAGGGAAGCGCTCTGCCAGACAGCTTAGCTAAGAACACCTTTTTACGCGCGCTAAAAGACACCACACAGTTTTCTGCCAGGAAGTACTATCAATTTGCACTGCAGGCAGAACAGTTAGGCAACGCTGAAGGCAACGCCTGGAACCCCGCCCCTTTGGATACTGCCGGACTGAAAGCGCAGGCCAGTGAAGCCCTGCAAGCTGCCAATAACGAAGGTGATAGCTTTTTAAAGCTCCGCTATCTTTATCAGGCTCAAAAATTAAATCATTACGCCGAGAACTTTGAGGCAGCCAATAAGATTTACGATGAGCAAATCGTTAAAATTCCATCGCAAAGCCACGTAAAAGGTTGGGCATTATCGCTCAAAGCCGGCGAGCAACGCAGGTTGGGTGATACCATACAAGCCGCCTATCTTTTTTCTAAGGTATTTGCCGAATATCCGGAGCGCCGCATACAGGCTTATCGTAATTACCATTACATCAAGCCACCGCTAAACGAGGTACTAAAGCTGGCGCAAACACCGCAACAAAAAGCTAACCTGTACGCTATAGAAGGTTTTGCTAATCCCGAAATTGAGGTGAATGACCTTAAGCAAGTGTATGACTACGCACCTGAATCGCCCATGGTAGGCACGCTGCTGGTTAGAGAGGTAAATAAGCTGGAGCAAAATTATTTAACGCCTGCACTGGCCAATGATAACGAACTGTTTTACAGCAGTACGACCAATAAAGTTGCCGAAAAACAAACATCGCCCGCAGCTGCAGCCAAATGGCCTTTGATTTTGGGAATCTTTATCTTGGCCGGAGGCGTTGCGCTATTGATTTACACCCTTAAAAAAAACACGGATAAACGGCCCGGCAACATTGTGGCTGGAGTTTTAATGGTAGCGGGTGTTGCCGGCATTGGCTGGTATGCCCTGCGTCATAACAAAGAGCAGTCGCCAATAGGGCAATCTCTACCTCAAGGCAGCTTTTTTGTAAACCAGCCCGACAGTGTTAATAATAAAAGCGATGAGCATATAGAAAAACTACGCAGCTTTTGCACCACCCTGAGCAACGACGGCAAATACCCGGATTCGCAAATTGGCAAGGTAATTAACGCCTACCTGTATTTTATGCAAAACCATCCGGAGGATGGACTTAAAACCTTAAACGAACTGCAAAATGCGACGTTAAGCCCTAAATTAACCGACCAGAAACAGATTATCAATTTACTGCTATCGGCGCAGCGCCTTAAACAAATACAAGCGGTTGATGAAGCCTCGCTTTTACCATCGCTCCAATGGCTTCAAAACAAAATGGTGGCCGGTGTAAAGCCTAACTTAAACGTTTACTATAAATCGCCTAATGATGAAAACCATTTTGGCATCACAGCGCGTAATTTTTATACCCATGTGCTGGCACCGGCCTACTTGCGCCAGGGCGATACGGCTAAAGCAGCTTTAGCTTTACTCAAAAGCAACAATGGTTATGCATCAAATTACGGTGGCTATATTGATAAAAAACTGCCTGACTTTTGGTTTAAATTTTTGCATTCCAACCACCTCGAGCAAATCATCAAATGGAAACAACAACCGCAAACTGACCGCTATTTGTCGTTTTTGAGTGCTGATTTAAAAGCTATTGATAGTGACCAACTTTATGAACTTTTGGGCACTATCGAACTGCGAGAGCATCACTACCCGCAGGCGGCTTTGGCCTTTCAACGTATCAAAAACCTTAAAGAGAGAAACGCCAATTACAATGGCGAAAATTATTATGATGGCGGCTCCAGTTACCAGGGCGACCCTTTCTATGCAGCCATCAACGATTATCCTAAGCAAGTCGGCGGTAAGCGCTATACCAAGCTTAGCTTTGCCCAAAAGATGGCCGCTTTAGAAGTCCGGTTAAAAGATGAGCCTAAAAATGCGGATGTATATTTCCAGATGGCCAACGCGTTGTATAACACCTCTACCTATGGTAATTCCTGGGGACTGATTACCTACCAATGGTCGTCTATGGATTTTGCTCGAAAACCAATGTATTACTTTGACGCTGATTACATTAAAACCAACCGCGCCCAACAATATTATTTAAAAGCGCGAGATTTAAGCAACAATCCCGAATTAAAAGCCCGTTGTACCTTCATGGCTGCTAAGTGCGAACAAAAACAGCATGAGGCACCATCTTACCTGAACAATTACGACGATTATGAAAAGCAGCGTAAAGCATACCTAGCCTCCCTTAAAAGCAATAGCTATTTTAAAGAAATGCAGCAGTATCAATCAACTGCGTTTTACAAGCAGGCAGTTAACGAGTGCAGCTATTTGAGCGATTTTATTAAAAGTCGGTAGCAAAAAGCAATGGTTATTTCTTTTTAAGTCAAAAACCTAATCATTGCAAATAAAAGCATCGCATTTTTTCTAAATCGGATTGTAACCCTCGGCAATGCCCCGCGGAGTACGATAAGTTGCTAATTTACATCGTCGTTACGGTTTAATGCTATCGCTATAATTTCAAAAAATGATAAGCGTAACGATTAAAACCTTAAAATAAGCTGCTTTGCTCAAGAGGCGGCAGGTCATCAGTTCCGTATTCCGGCAGTTTGCCGCCCCAATCGTAAAAAGCGTCTTTGCCTTTTCCGTCGGGTTGTGCTTTTGAGCCACGGATAGAAAAAACAGGATAATGCACTAAATCGTCAGATGAGATTTTGTAATGAAAAAT
>CAXYKR010000318.1:0-4622 GCA_964277815.1 uncultured Mucilaginibacter sp.
GGCTGTTCAGTGCGCACTGAACAGCCCATTTTGTTTTTAGCGTATTAAATTTAAAACTTGCTTAAGCTTGGATAGACCTCACGGTTAGCCGAAGCCAATGTGTTTTTCAATAGACCGATGATAGTCATCAAACCAACACCTCCCGGAACCGGGGTAATCCAAGAAGTTTTAGGTGCAACATTTTCAAAATCAACGTCGCCATATAGTTTGTAGCCCGATTTGGTAGTGGTAGAAATTTCGCGGTTCATACCAACGTCAATTACCACAGCACCTTCTTTTACCATATCTGCCGTAATAAAATTCTTCTTACCAATGGCAACAATCAGGATGTCAGCATCCAGGGTAAACTTTTTAATATCAGGCGTGCGGCTATGGCAAATAGTCACGGTACAATTACCTGGTTGGGTATTACGTGCCATCAAAATGCTCATAGGAGAACCCACAATGTTACTGCGGCCAACTACCACGCAATGCTTTCCGGCAGTATCGATGCTGTACTCTTTTAGCATTAAAGTGATGCCATAAGGCGTAGCCGGGATAAACGAAGGCAAGTTACGCTGCATACGGCCCAAATTAATAGGGTGGAAGCCGTCCACATCTTTACGGTGGTCAATCTGCTCAGTTACTTTTTCAGGGTCGATGTGCTTAGGCAATGGCAATTGCACAATAATACCGTCGATATCCGGGTTATGATTCAATTCTGAAACCTTGAGCAGTAATTCATCCTCAGTAACGTCATCTTCATAGCGTACCAGGGTCGACTTAAAACCCACCTTTTCGCAATTGCGCATTTTGCTGGCTACATAAGTTTCGCTGCCGCCATCGTGGCCCACCAGTACGGCTACCAAATGTGGCTTACGGCCTGATTGCTTTAAATATTCGGCTGCCTGTTCGGCAATTTCAACTTTCAGTTTCTCCGAAACGTATTTTCCGTCAAGTATCTCCATGCCCCCTAATCCCCTAAAGGGGAAATTTTTATTTGTTGTTATGTTAATTTATAAGCTCATGTCCTCCAAATGCTCCCCCTTTAGGGGGCTGGTGGGCTTGAGCTTAGGCTTTGTCCTTAATCCAATTTCAACACCGCCATAAACGCCGATTGCGGTATCTCTACGTTACCTACCTGACGCATGCGTTTTTTACCTTTTTTCTGCTTTTCTAACAGTTTACGCTTACGCGAGATGTCACCACCATAACATTTGGCTGTTACGTCTTTACGTAAGGCGCGTACGTTTTCGCGGGCGATCACCTTGGCACCGATAGAAGCTTGGATAGCAATTTCAAATTGCTGACGTGGTAAAAGCTCTTTCAGTTTTTCGCAAATCTTTTTACCAAAGTCATAAGAGTTGCTGCGGTGTATCAGGGAAGATAGTGCATCCACCGGCTCACCATTCAGTTTGATATCCAAACGCACCAGGTCCGACTGGCGGTAACCAATTTGCGAATAATCAAACGAAGCGTAGCCTTTAGAAATGGTCTTGAGTTTGTCGTAAAAGTCGAATACAATCTCGCCCATTGGCATCTCAAAAATGAGTTCCACACGGTCGGAAGTCAGGTATGACTGATTAACAATAATACCCCGCTTTTGTATACATAATGACATTACCGGACCAACAAACTCAGCTTTGGTAATGATGTTGGCCTTTATATATGGCTCCTCAACAAACTCCAGTTTGCTTGGGTCGGGCAGGTCGGATGGGTTGTTTACGATAAGCTCGTCGCCTTTGGTAGTGTAGGCAATGTACGACACGTTGGGTACGGTGGTAATTACCGTCATGTCGAACTCGCGCTCCAGACGTTCTTGGATAATTTCCATGTGGAGCATACCCAAAAATCCGCATCGGAAACCAAAACCTAATGCTGCTGACGACTCCGGTTCAAACACCAGTGATGCATCATTCAACTGCAGTTTAGCCATCGACTCGCGCAACTCTTCGTAATCCTCGGTATCGACCGGGTAAATACCGGCAAATACCATCGGCTTTACTTCTTCGAAACCTTGTATACCTTCGGCCGCAGGGCGGTCAACCAGGGTAATGGTGTCGCCCACTTTTACTTCACGGGCTTCTTTAATACCTGAAATAATGTAGCCTACATCGCCGGTTTTGATCACCTCTTTAGGCACCTGGTTCAGTTTCAGCGTACCTACCTCATCGGCAAAGTATTCTTTACCGGTAGCGATAAATTTAACCTTGGTGTTTTTACGAATCTCGCCGTTTACTACCTTAAAGTAGGCAATAATACCGCGGAACGAGTTGAACACTGAGTCGAAAATCAGGGCTTGCAGTGGGGCCTCAGGTTCACCTACCGGGGCAGGCACACGCTCAATGATAGCACGCAAAATATCCTCAATACCCATACCTGTTTTGCCTGATGCCGCTAAAATTTCTTCGCGTTTGCAGCCAATCAGGTCAACAATCTGGTCTTTAACTTCCTCGGGCATAGCGCCGGGCAGGTCCATTTTGTTGAGTACCGGGATGATTTCCAAATCATTCTCTAAAGCCAGGTAAAGGTTAGAGATGGTTTGGGCCTGAATACCCTGAGAAGCATCCACAATCAATAACGCACCTTCGCAGGCGGCAATAGAACGCGATACCTCGTAAGAGAAATCGACGTGACCGGGCGTGTCAATCAGGTTTAAAACATAAGGCTGACCGTCCAAGGTATAATCCATCTGGATGGCGTGGCTTTTTATGGTAATACCGCGCTCACGCTCCAGGTCCATGTCATCAAGTAACTGGGCCTGCGCTTCGCGCTGGGTAATAGTCTTGGTATATTCGAGCAAACGGTCGGCCAGGGTGCTTTTACCGTGGTCGATGTGAGCAATGATACAAAAGTTACGAATGTGCTTCATTTGAAAACGCAAAAGTAGCTTTTTAAGCCGATAAATTTGCTATCATTAACAATTCAAGTAACTTAACATTTGCAGGCAGTTTCTACGTCATCATGAAAACCTTGATCACAATAATCTTTGCATTGGTTAACTTAAGTGCCATGGCGTGCCATTGTTCTGTGATACCTGAATTTAAAGACAAGAACGATTTAAAACCTTTTGATTTCATAGCACTTGCCAGGGTTGTATCTCTAAGTCCCCCCGATACAGCAAAGCCATGGCGAAGAAGAAGTGATGGCAACATCAAAATAGAAATCATGGAGCTTTTTAAGGGTGGAAAGGAAACTTTGATTAACGAACCCTTAGTTAATAGTAGTTGCGACCTGGGAATTAATGCAGGCGAACAATGGTTGTTTTTCGGCTCGAAGGGGAAAAATAAGATAGGAATTCACCCTTGTAATTATAACGTTAAGTATCGGGATACAAGTGGACTTAGAAATTGGCAATATTTCAGAGGAATTGACAGGCTCGACGTGTTGCGGAAGCTTTTTTATCCAGATAAGTTTATTCCACGAATAGATACCGTAAAGTACGATAACGGTTTGCCGGAAATTGTTCAGCACTTCAAAGACGGCAACTTGCAGGGCGAACGGCAAATATTTTATCCTACAGGGCAGCTTTACGTCAAAGAAAAATTTAACAAAGGTGAACGTGTAGATTATAGGAAAGTATACAGTACGGCAGGGCAACTAATTTATGATGTAAGATACGACGGAGCTCGCGCAAAAACGAGAAGGTCATATTATGATATATTTGAGCTGAAAAGATGGATTCCAATTGAAGCACGCATCAATAAGGTTACCGGAGAGATTTATGACGCTGACGACCCGCGGGCCAAACGAGCGCTCGACTCCATAAGTCGTAGTTTAGCAGCAACAAGACCCAGTTTACAGTACAAGACAAAGTTTAGCCGTCATGGGCGTAGTTATATATCTTATGGCTATAATCAGCAAGGTAAAATTACAAATTACAGCAATGTAAACAGCAGGAAAAAAGTAGCAGAGATGTATCACTACAACGATGATGGCAGCATCCAAACCTACCAAAGACTGGACGCCGTTAACAATCAGGAAATTGAACATGACTATCACCTCAATGAAGCCCGGCGCGATTTTTTACTTCCTTGCGAGTCGTGTAAGTATTATTTTGATGCCGAACACGATAACGGTTCCAAACCCGAAGCTATTTATTTATGGTGAATACACAATTAACGCAGCCTTTTCTGGACTATCTATCGGCTGAACTGTCTGATAAAACTCAGTCGGCGATACAAATCAAAAATGTCCAGCCTGTATCCGGTGGCGATATAAGTTCGGCTTTCATGCTAACCACCAACCACGAGCGGTGTTTCACGAAAGTGAATAGCCAAAGCGCCTATCCGCTAATGTTTGAGCGGGAAAGCGAAGGCCTGGCCGCCATCAGGCAAACCCAAACGGTGACCGTACCGCAAGAAATATTGCACGGAGTATTTGAGGATAATGCGTTTTTAGTATTGGCTTGGGTAGATACCGGAAATAAATCGTCGCGGGCGCTGACAGTATTAGGGCAGCAACTGGCAGCTATGCACCGCTGTGCCGCATCCCATTACGGCTTTGAGCACGATAACTATATGGGCAGTTTGCCGCAATCAAATAAGAAACATACCAACTGGGCCGATTTCTTCATTAACGAACGACTACAGCCAATGATACGAATTGCCGTAGACCGAAACCAGCTCACAAACCGCCAGGCA